>NZ_JBIAFE010000013.1:0-255635 GCF_042869115.1 Micromonospora sp. NPDC007230
CGGAAAGATCCACTCGGGCCGGGCTGCGGAGATCACCTGCACCCAAGCATCCTCGATGATCGTCCTTAGCGGACAGACGTCGGGGTTACGAGACGTCCCTTAGCGTGATGTCCGTGATCTGACCGCACCGGAAGAAGGGAACTGATCATGGAGATCCTGCTCGTCGCTGGCCTGTGGCTCGACGGATCCGTCTGGGACGACGTCGCGTCCGCACTCGAGTCACTCGGCCATCGCCCCGTACCGCTCACCCTCGCCGGCCAGGGTGACGGATCCCCGTCCGCCACGCTCGAGGACCAGGTGGCAGCGGTCGTCGCCGCCGTGGACTCGGCATCGGGGAAGCCGATGGTGGTGGGGCATTCCGCCGCCTGCACCCTGGCATGGCTGGCCGCTGACGCGCGACCGGAGCGGGTCGGCAAAGTCGCCCTCATCGGGGGCTTCCCGTCCACCGACGGGGAGGCCTATGCGAACTTCTTCGAGCTGAAGGATGGCGTCATGCCTTTCCCCGGCTGGGGACCATTCGAGGGGCCAGATTCTGCGGACCTCGACGAGGAGGCCAGGCGAGCCATCGCGTCCGCGGCGATTCCGGTCCCCGAGGGGGTGGCCAAGGGCGTGGTGCGGTTGGCCGACGAGCGGCGGTTCGACGTCCCGGTCGTGCTCGTGTGCCCCGAGTTCACCCCTGCTGAAGCCAAGGAGTGGATCGAGGCCGGTGACGTGCCCGAGCTCGCGAAGGCCAAGCACCTTGACTTCGTCGACATCGACTCCGGCCATTGGCCCATGGTGACCAAGCCGGTCGAACTCGCCCGTCTCCTGGCCGCAGCGGCTGCCGAGAGCTGACCACCGCGGCGCGGCGGCTGGACACCTGGCGTGCCCTGCTGCCGGCTTTGGCCGCGTTTCTCGAAGTCATGGCAGTGCATCGACCGACCATGCGGCAAGCGGTCCTGGGCGTTCAGGTCGCGGGCCGGGAAGATGTGACGCGCGAAAGGATCCACCCGATGTCATACACGGTCCGACCCCTGGACGCCTCGACGTGGGACGCATTCGCGGAGCTTGTCGAGCGCAACAACGGAATCTTCGGTGGGTGCTGGTGTATTGGCTACCACCCCGAGTGCGGCCAGAAGGGGATCAGCTACCGCGCGGCCAAGGAGGACCGGGTCCGGACTGGCCGGGCTCATGCCGCGCTCGTCCTCGACGAGGACGGCGCCGCGCAGGGGTGGTGCCAGTACGGCAGCCCCGAGGAACTACCGGGCATCAAACACAGGCGCGAATACGACAAGGCTGCACCGCCGCGCCCGGACTGGCGGATCAGCTGCTTCTACGTCGACAAGAAACATCGCCGGCACGGCATCGCCCGGGCAGCGCTGGAAGGCGCCCTCGACCACATCGCCCATGCCGGCGGCGGCCTCGTCGAGGCTATCTCCGAGGTGACCACCGGCCGTGAGGCACCAGGCCGTTTCCTGTTCAGCGCGACCGTCGAACTGTTCGAGCAGTTCGGATTCACCCGCGGCCGGCAGGTTGGCAAGCACGCATGGGTCGTGAGCAGGGTGGTCGACGCGGTGTGAATATCCGCTTCCGTGGCGCGCTCGAAAATTCGTGATCATCACCGCCGCCGGCCGGCTATCATCCCCGGTGATGGCGGAGTTCGTGCACATCACCACGGCGCGATCGGCTCGACGCATCGCGCGCTCGGGAATCGCCGCGCGCAGCCGTGGGCGGGCCGGTGAACCGGGCGTGTACTGCATGCCGGTGCTGCCGTCGTTCACTCTCACCTATCAGTGGGTGCGCGAGCTGCGGCGTTGGCACTCGGGCGTGCTGGTCGCGGTGCAGCTTCGGCTGCCCGACGACGAGCCGGTCACCGTCGGGCGATACTCTGCCCCACCCCGCGAGGCCACCGCCGCCCAGGCGGTCGCGGCGGTGCGCGAGCTCGACGATCCGCGCGGCTACGAGGTGTTCGTGCCCCGCGCGATCGTCGACACCGAGGTGCGCCGGATCCGTGACGTTCCGCAGGGAGTCGGTTGGCGGTACCTGCCGGCGGCCCACGGCCGGCGGCCCTGCCCGTGTCCCGCCTGTCTGCCGCGCGGTGCGTACAAGGTGGCCAACCTGCGTCGCCGGTTCCCCTACGACGAGCCGCCCAGGCCGAAGAGCGAGCTGATGACGCGGCTGCGGGCGGCGACCACCGCCGACGAGATCATCGACGTGCTCGGTGAGCTGGGCCGTGGCTGGCGCGGCGGTGCCGAGGAGCTGGCGTACCTGGCCGATCATCCCGATCCGGACGTACGCGACACGCTCGAAGGCATCCTGCGGGCGTACCGCGGCCGCGAAGCGCGGCGACTCCGCGAGCGGTTGCAGCTCAGCGGTTCATCGGGGTCAGATCAGAACAGCTGCTGATCTCCGTGCGGCCCAGTCGGGCTCATAGGATGTCAGCAATGGCTAACCGGGGTCGAGTGTCGCCCGGAGCCGCCGAGCGCCCGGGGCCAGTTTCCCTCGGCGTCACGCAATGATCCGACCTTCGTCACGATGTGCAGATCGTCCGGGTATGGGTGCAAGGCTTCCCTGATGATCTCGTTGGTGACGTACGGGCCGTAGAAGTCGGCGGTGTCGATGTGGTTGATGCCCAGCTCGACGGCCTCGCGCAGCACGGCCACCGCCGCGTCTCGGTCGGTCGGCGGGCCGAAGACGTGCGGGCCGGCCAACTGCATCGCGCCGTACCCCATCCGGGCGACCGTCAGATCCCCCAGCGTGAACGTCCCGCCGGGAAGCGTCGATGTCACGAGAAATCCCTCTCCATGTGGTCGCAAATCTTCCCGCCGACGCCGCCACCAAACCGCGGCGGCGTCCAGCCGGCGGTCCTCGGCGCGGTCGCTGGTGCCGGCGCCGACATGGTCGGTCTCGAAGTCATGATTGATACGGTGCCCCCACCTGGCCGGTGCCACGCTCCCGAGCGGCTGCGCCAAGCCGTGCACGACAACCTGGACCACCTCGGGCTCGATGTGCTCGACGTCGTCAACCTGCGCGTCGGCGGGTTCGACCGGCCCACTCCCGGCTCCATCGCCGAGCCGTTCACGGCCCTCGCGCAGCTGCAGCAGGAGGGCCTGATCAAGCATCTCGGTCTCAGCACCGTCAACGGCGAACAGTTCGCCGAGGCGCAGTCCATCGCGCCGGTCGTGTGCGTGCAGAACTACTACAACATCGCAAACCGGGACGACGACACCCTGATCGGCTCCCTGGCCGTGCAGGGCATCGCCTACGTGCCCTACTTCCCGCTCGGCGGCTTCTCCCCATTGCAGTCGGAGGAACTGAACGCTGTCGCCGCCCGCCTCGACGCCACACCGATGGCCGTCGCGCTGGCTTGGCTGCTCAAGCGCTCCCCGAACATCCTGCTCATCCCCGGCACCTCATCCGTCGCGCACCTGCGCGAAAACGTCTCCGCTGCCGCGCTGGCCCTTCCCGAGGACGCGTTGACCGAACTCGACCGGATAGGTTGACACTCAGCGGCGCCACCGCGACGATCTCGGTCAACGCCGCGCTGTGCGAGATCACCGCAAGCCAGCTGGCGATTTCCTGCGGTCCGCGCGGCAGCTCGGGCAGTAGCCGAACAGCGACGCAGACCCGAAACGAAGCCCCAGGGAAGGTCGCGGTGGCCAAGGCCGTGGCATCGTGGAGGCATGTGCCGGAACATTCGAGTGCTCCACAACTTTGAGCCACCTGCGACCGATGACGAGATCGAGGCGGCCGCCATCCAGTACGTGCGCAAGGTCAGCGGCGCGACGCGGCCGTCCGCGGCCAACGAGGAGGCGTTCGACGAGGCGGTCCGCGCTGTCACGGCGGCCACCCGAACCCTGCTGGACACCCTCGTGACGAAGGCGCCTCCCCGCGACCGCGAGGTGGAGGCCGCGAAGGCCAAGGCGCGCGCGGCTGAACGGTACGGGGTTCGAGCGACGGCCTCGGGCTGACGGCCAGGGCGGGCGGATCAGGGTCAGCGTCAATCCGGTTCGGCCGCCATCGACACAGCCAAGGGCAGCCGAAGCCGCGGACGACGCCGAAGATCCGGCCGTCCACCTGTCCACACTCCGGGCGCAACGGCCACCGCAGCACGCTGGCGGTGCGCCGGCATTCTGATGAGCCGCGAAGTGGGTGTTCGAGCAATGTCGCACCCCTGTGGTGGAGTGCTCGCCGTGGGCGTGCTGTTTGACTACTTCCGGGCAAAGGATGACGCTGCGGCTGTCCGAATGATGGAGGATCTCGGTGGCGGGCCGGCCGCCGCCAGCGGAGACGGCGCAGCTGCCGATGCGATTGACCTCAAGGGCATCGAGCCGGCAGTGACCCTCGGCAAGCTCGTGAGCTTCGTTCGAGGGGTCGACTGGGAGGTGAATCTGGTCGATCTCAACCTGCTGTGGAGCGCGGACGACCAGGAAGGACCGTGGCTGGTGTCCCTCGACCGCGCCACGCGGGACGCCCTCGCCTCGATCAACGACGGGCAGGTGCGTGAGTTGTCGGCGCGATGGGGCCGGATCGAAGAGCTGGCGTGGAGCGGCCCGTTGCCTGAGGACGAGATGTCGCCCGTCATCGAGGAGGTCGCCGCCCTTGCCCGGCGTGCGCGAGACGCGGGCGAGGACCTGTACTGCTGGTGCTGCCTGTGACTCGTGCAATCGAGCCGCTCGCCGCCTGATCCGAGGAGTCGCGGACGTAGTCGCTCTGGTCTCGCGCTGGCGAAGGGCGGTTCCAGCGGTCAGCCGGATCCAGGACCAAGTGCGGGGGCGTCTCGAATTGCCAGTGCGGCCTGGACGAGCGCCGCGTGGGTCAGCGTCTGGGGATAGTTGCCGAGGTGGGCGCCGGTCGCGGGGTCCAACTCCTCGGCGTAGAGGCCGAGTGGGCTGGCGTGGTGGAGCATGGTCTGGAACAGTTCCTCCGCTTCGAGGCGGCGTCCGGTACGGGCGAGGGCTTGAACGAGCCAGAACGAGCACGGCAGGAACGCGCCCTCGGTGCCGGGGAAGCCGTCACGCCCCGGCGGGTAGCGGTAGAGGAGCGGACCGCCGGCGGAGAGCCGGTCCCGAATGGCCTCGATGGTGCCCCGCACGCGGGGCGAGTCGACGCTGTCCATGTCCAGCAGCGGCAGGACGAGCACGGCCGCGTCGAGGTCCTGGGAGCCGTAGCTGCGGACGTAGCTGCCCATCGTCGGGTCGAAGCCGTGCGTCCGGACCTTGGCGGCGATGGCGTCTCGTGCCTGCTGCCAGCGTCGACGTTGGCGCTCTGGCAGCGGGTGGGTGTCGGCGATGCGCAGTGCCCGATCCAGGGCGAGCCAGCCCATCAGCTTGGAATGTACGTGTTGGGCGGGCGAGCGGACCTCCCAGATCCCGGCGTCGGGCTCCTGCCAGCACTGGGCGACCAGGTCGGCGAAGCCGCGCACCGCCCGCCACGTCTCCGGGTAGAGGAGGTGCCCGGCCTGCGCGAACGCCCAGGCGGCGTCGATCACCCAGCCGTAGCCGTCGAGTTGGTGTTGGCCGGCGGCACCGTTGCCGAGCCGCACCGGGGCGCTGCCGAGATAGCCGGGCCAGCCCGGTACTTCCCGTTCTGTCGGTACGTGGCGGCCATGAAGGGTGAGCAGTGCCGGCAGGCGTGGCCGCTGCAGTCGGCTGGCGTGCAGCAACCAGGCGAGGAAACCGTGAGCCTCCTCGGGCTTGCCGACGCTGAGGAACGCACTGACGCCGATGCTGGCGTCACGGGGCCAGACATAGCGGTAGTCCCAGTTGCGTACCCCGCCGGGATCCTCGGGCAGTGACGTCGTGGGTGCGGCCACCGGGGCTTGCGAGGGCGAGTAGGTCAACAGCCGCAGGATCAGCAGGCTTCGTGCGACGTGCTCCCGGAAGGGCAGCGATTTGTCGATTTCGGCGGTCCAGGCCCGCCATCGGTTCTCGTCCTCGACGAGCAGTTCCCAGGCCGCTGCCGGCTCGACGTGGATCAGAGGTTCGCGGTGGGCCACGGCCAGCACGAAAGTGACCGGACGGCCTGGCCCGACCGTGATCGAGGCAGGCCGACCCGGTTCGATGGTGAGCCCGGGTGCGCTGCCCAGCGAGACCGCCAGCGACCCCCACTCACACACCAGGGCCTGGCGCCGCTGGTGGACTCGGGGTCGGCGGTGCCGTACGCCGAGGCGGGGATCGAACTCGACGACGGCGTCGACCGTTTCCACCTCGGCCGAGAGGCGCCGCACGATCAGTGTCGTGGGCAGCAGGTGGCCGCTGATCTCGGCCACCATGCCCTCGGTGAGGGTGAGGCGGCCGTTGCCGACCGCCCAGGTCGTCTCCAGAGTGGCGGTGTTCTGCCGGTAGCGCCGTTCGACGACCGCAGCCGGCCGGGCCGGCCCGACTCGGAACGTGCCCGCCTCCGGGCCCCCGACCAGCCGGCCGAACAGGGGCTCACCGTCGAAGCGGGGCACGCAGAGCCAGTCGAGTCGGCCGTCACTGGTGACGAGGGCGGCGGTGCGGGTGTCGCCCAGCAGCCCATAGTCGCTGATCGGCGCCGAGGGCGGAGGGCTCGTCACGTCAATCGGCCTTGAGGAGCAGTCCGAGGACGATCCCGAACATGACGTGGACGACAGCCGTGACCGCGGGAGTCTGGATGCCGTAGTTGAGAGCGAACAGCCCGGGTGGCTCCAGCACGGCGGTGCTGGCCAGGCCGGCCCGCTGCGAGGCCATGCGTGGGTGGACACCCGGAAGCAGCGGCAGGAGCACCGTCAGTGCGATCCCGACGTGGAGCAGCCCGAGCAGCGCGCCGATCCACCAGGTGGCGCGGTGCAGCAGGGCGAACGTGGCCGCGTAGCCGAGGGCGAAGCCCTGGCCGGCGCAGAGGTGGATGAAGAACCCGGCGACCCGGGCCCGGTCGGGATCCTCCGTGACGAGGGTCCCGAGCACCAGGGGAAGGTCGAGGCGAGTGAGGCCGGCGAGTTGAGCGGTGATCAGCGCCGCGGTGAGCGCCGTGGTGGCGACCAGCCCGAACAACGCCCATCCGGCCCAGTCCATCTCAGCGGTGGTCGACGCCGCGGGCGTTCCGCCCGACGAGCCTGCCGACGTGGGCGGCACCAGCATTGGCGATGCCGGGTCGCCCGGCGTCGGTCATGGCGACACCGGCGCCGGTCGGCCGCGCAGATGGCCGGGTCTGAAGTGCCGAGCAGCGGCTGCGCGCCGCGGGCATCGGGCTCGGCGACGTCCTCGCAGTCATCGGTCCACCCTTCGGCTGGACAACGTGAAGGTTCTACTGGCTTGATCGGGACGCCTGCGTCGCCCGCAGCTGCGACTACAGTGGCCATTCCGGCTTTTCACCATAAGCCACCGCACCTGTGACACCGGCCCGCTTGCCGAGATACAACCTGGGATGCGCAGCCGGGGTCTGTCGACGGCTCAGGAACAGAAGTCGGCGATGGTGCTGGTGAGGATGTCGGTGAGGTGGTCCAGGGAGGCGAGGTCGACGTATTCGGTGGCGGCGTGGGCACCGGCGCCGTCGACGCCGAAGAGCAGGCAGGGGATGCCGGCGCGGTCCAGGAGGGCGCAGTCGGTCCAGAAGGCCTCGGCGCGCACCACGGGCGGGTGCCCGAGAATCCTTTCCGCGTGGCGGACCAGGGTGCGGACTACGGGTGCCTCCGGGTCGGCCTCGAAGGGCTCGCGGTGCAGGCCGCGGGTCAGCCGGTAGCGGAAGTCGGGGACCGTGGCGGCCAGGCGGTCGAGCACGGCGGTCAGTTCGCGCTCGACGCGGTCGGGACTCTCGCCCGGGACGGTGCGGCGCTCCAGGGTGAGGCGGCAGTGCGCCGGGTAGGTGGAGGCCTCCTCGCCGCCCTGGATGACGGAGGCGTGCACGGTGCCGGTGCCCAGGAGAGGGTGTGCCGGGCCCGCCATGAGGCGCTGGCCCAGTTCCTCCAGCGCGACCAGGAAGTGCCCGGCTTTGGCGATGGCGTCGATGCCGAGTTCGGGCCGCGAACCGTGGGCGGCGCGGCCCTCGATCTCCACCTCGAACCAGACGAAGCCCTTGTGGGCGAGCGTGACTTCGAGTTGGCTCGGCTCGGTGACGATCGCCGCGTCGGCGGTGACGGACTCCAGCACCTCCTCGGTGCCGGAACTGCCGTGTTCCTCGTCGGCGACGCAGGCGAGTATGACGTCACCGCGCAGTGGCCCGCGGGCGGCGCGGGCCGCGGCGACCATCATGGCCGCGAGGCCGCCCTTCATGTCGAAGGCGCCGCGGCCGAACATCTTGCCGTCGCGGATCTGCGGGTCGAGCGGGTCGCCGTCGTAGTCGGCCGCGCCCACCGTGTCGAGATGGCCGTTGAGCATGAGTGACCGGCCGCCGCCGGTGCCGCGGGCGATCGCGACGAGCGAGGGCCGGCCGGGGCGCTTCTCGAGTCGATGCACCTCGAAGCCGCGAGCGCCCAGCCATGCGTCGCAGAAGTCGGCGATCTCGGTCTCGCCGGCGCCACCGGGAACGAGGTCAGGATTGACGGAGTTGATGGCGATCAGCCTGGCCAGCAGGCCGCTGGGATGATCATCCGGGTCCAGGGCATCGGGGGCCGCGGGAGTGGTGGGAGTCTCGAAAAGCATCGGGGACCTTCCATGGTCATCAGGTTCCGGACGGGCGCTCGGACCTGCAGGTCCGGAGGGAGTCGGAAAGCGTCCGGCGGCTCTTCCCGGACCAGCTGCGCACTGCTCGGGTCGTTGCCGGGGTGGCGGGCGCTCAGTCTTGGTTGGCGAGGCGCAGGAGAGTGGTGGCCAGGACGTCGATGCCGTGGGTGCAGGCCTCGGGGGTGGAGTATTCCCGGGGGTTGTGGCTGATGCCGTCGTACTCGCCGCGGACGAAGATCATGGCGGTGGGGCAGAGCGCGGCGATCTCCTGGGCGTCGTGCCCGGCGCCGGAGAGCAGGGAGACGTGTGCCAGGTCGTGGTCGTCGGCGGCCTGCGCGATGACCTTCTGCACCCCGTCGTCGAAGGGGACGTAGGCGGTCCTGGCCATCCGACGGGTGGTCAGCGACAGGCCCGGCTGGCTGCCTTCCAGGTCGTTCAGGAACGCGGCCAGGGCCTCCTCGGCGCGGGCCATCTGGGCGTCGTCGGGGTTGCGCAGGTCCACGGTCATCTCGGCGCGGGCTGGGACGATGTTGGTCAGGTCCGGGTGGACGATGAGGTGGCCGACGGTGGCCCGCAGGTCGCCGTAGTCGCCGGAGTCGACCAGGGACCGCAGGTGGACGATGATCTGGGCAGCGGCGAGCCCGGCGTCGGCGCGCAGGTGGGTGGGGGTGGTGCCGGCGTGGGCGGCGCGACCGTGGATGGTGATCTCCTGCCAGGAGATGCCCTGGACGCCGGTGACGACGCCGATCTCGACCCCGTGCTCGGCGAGGACGGGGCCCTGTTCGATGTGGCATTCGACGTAGGCGTGCGGCGCGTCGAGGCGTACCTCGACGGGGCCGTCGGAGCCCGTGCGGGCGAGTTCACCGCCGAGGGTGCGGCCGTCGCGGTCCGTCAGCGCGTGGGCGTACTCCACTGTCAGGCGACCGGCGGCGACGGCGCTGCCGAGCATGTCGGTGCCGAAGCGGACGCCCTCCTCCTCGGTGAAGATGCCGACCTCGATGGGGCGGCGGGTGGTGATGCCGCGTTCGTTGAGGATGCGGATGACTTCGATGCCGCCCAGGACGCCGAGACAGCCGTCGAAGGCGCCGGCGGTGGCGACGCTGTCGATGTGTGAGCCGGTCAGTACGGGGGCCGCGGTGGGGTCGGTGCCTTCGCGGCGGCCGTAGATGTTGCCCATCTGGTCGATGCGGACGGCCAGGCCGGCCTGTTCCATCCAGGCGATCACCTGGCGGCGGCCGGCCGCGTCGGCGTCGGTCAGGGCGAGGCGGTTGACGCCGTGCAGGCCGGTGCGCTCGTCGTGGTACGCGCCGATCTCGGCGAGGTCCATCAGCGACTGCCACAGGCGTTCGCCGTTGACGGTGATCTTGCTGGGGGTGAGGCTCGTCAAGGTCTGTCTCCCAGGAGCTGTCAATGACGGTGGAGTTGGGGGGCGAGCGGGTCGACCGGTGGCGGTCGCGGGCTGCGGACGATCAGTGATCGAGCGTGGAGTGCGGGTTGGCGGCCGGGCCCTCGGTGCTCAACAGCACGACCACCGAGGCCGAATCGAGTCCCAGTGCCGTTCGGCGTTCTCCGGCCCCGACGCCGGTGAGCACCGCACGTAGGCCGGCGAGCGCTGCCGCCCCGCAGGGGCCCGCGTAGACACCGACAGCGGCGAGGTCAACGGCCGCGCGGGCGCTGTCGGGGTCGGGGATGGCGACGGCGGCGTCCAGCCCGCTGTGCAGGTAGGGCCAGGCGATGCTGGACGGGGTGCCGCAGTTGAGCCCGGCCATCGTGGTGTCGCCGGTGGTGACGCTGACCGGTGCGCCGTGGGTGAGGCTTTCCAGGACGCAGGCGGCGGCCGCCGGCTCCACCGACAACAGCGCGGGCGCCCGTCCGGACGGGCGGCTGCGGTAGTGGGTGATGACGGCCTGGGCCAGCGACCCGACGCCCACCGGTACCGCGACGAGATCAGGCCCCGCGACGATTCCCTCGGCGGTCAGTTGTTCGTCGATCTCGACGCAGAGGGTGGAGTAGCCCTCGACGATCCAGCCCGGGATCTGCTCATAGCCGGGCCAGGCGGTGTCCTGGACCAGGACCGCCGCCGGCGCGGCAGCGGCCTCCGCCGCCAGGCGGACGGCCTCGTCGTACGGCCCGGCGACCTCGGTCACCTCCGCCTGTTCGGCGACGATGGCCGCCACCGCCTGCGGATGCACACCGTGCGGCACGAACGCGTGGGCGTGGTGCCCGAGCAGGCGCGCCGTGCGGGCCACCGCCCGGCCGTGGTTGCCATCGGTGGCGGTCACCAGGGTGACCGGTTCGTCACCGCGCACGGCCCGCGCGGAGAGTGCGCGGTGGACCGCCCAGGACGAACCCAGCGCCTTGAACGCGGGCAGCCCCAGCCGGCACGACTCGTCCTTGACGAAGACGCGGCCCACCCCCAGCTCCGCTGCCAGCGGCGGGAGTTCGGTCAGCGGCGTGGGCGAGTAGTCGGGCAGGGTGGTGTGGAAGCTCCGCACCTCGGCAGGTGCGGGTGTGCACCTCCAGGCGCGGGCGCCGGGCCGCGCGAGCCACGGCATCAGCCCGGGGGAGGAGACATTCTCGGTCACGGCTCCAGGGTGCGACGGACTCCTATGATCGGTCCAGCGAATGTTTCCGACCTATACTCATCGAGAAAACCGATCGTTGCGGGTTGCTGCGCGACGGCGAGGAGAGCGTCCATGTTCGACCTGCATCGCCTGCGCCTGCTGCGCGAGCTCAAGCACCGCGGCACGCTGGCCGCGGTCGCCGCCGCCCTGTCCTACGCCCCCTCCTCCGTCTCCCAGCAGCTCTCGCAGTTGGAAGCGGAGGTCGGCGTCCGACTGCTGGAACCGGTCGGGCGGCGGGTGAAGCTGACCGAGCAGGCCGAGATCCTCGTCGCTCACACCGAAGCGGTTCTCGAACGCCTGGAGCGTGCGGAGGCGGAGATCGCCGCCTCCCTGACCGAGCTGACCGGGACCCTGCGCATCGCCTCGTTCCAGACCGCCGCCCTGGCCCTGGTCCCGGCCGCGCTCGGCCTGCTGCGCGACCAACACCCGCACCTGCGCGTCCACGTCACGCAGCTGGAACCCGAAAAGGCCCTACCCGCCCTGCAGGCCCGTGACTTCGACCTGGTCGTGGCCGAGGAATATCCCGGCAACCCCAACCTGCGCCCCGCCGAACTCGAACAGGAAGACCTGCTCGACGACCCCCTGCGGCTCGCCCTGCCCGATGACGGCCCGGACACTCACGACCCCATGGCGACGCTGCGCTCACTCGCGGACCACCCCTGGGTGATGGAACCCGAAGGCACCACCGCGCGGCACTGGGCCGTGACCCTGTGCCGCAACGCCGGCTTCGAACCCGACGTACGGTTCGAAACCACCGACCTCCTGCTGCACCTTCGCCTCGTCGAGCAGGGGCACGCTGCCGCCTTCCTGCCCGACCTCGTCTGGAGCGGACAACCGCCAACGGTCACGCTGCGACAACTTCCCCGGGATCAGCGCACCCGCCGGGTCTTCACCGTCGTACGCCGCGGCCGCAGCCGGCACCCCGCCGTCCAGGCGTGCCGGGGCGCCCTCCGTCAGGCGGTCACCCTCCGCTCGAGTCAGGCACCGGGGCGGCAGAGCTGACCGCTGTCCGCTCCGTGGCAGCCACACCCGGGGAGCGGGGCGAGGCGAGGCTGCGGGTCCGGCTGCCGGCCGGGCCGCATCCGGGTGTCAGTCGGCCTGCGCGGGCGTCGCCCCCGGCGTCCACGACGCCGGGTCGCGGTCGGTCGCCGTCACACAACAGGCGGCACGAGCTCGGGTGCGCCCCAGCCGTCAGGAACGGGCAGGCCGGCCTCCCGTCGGGCCATGGCGGCCGCGCCGACCTGTGCGGCCTGGGCACCGAAGGCGGAGCGCAGCACCGGGGGCGGGGTCCGCCAGGCGAGAGCCGCCCGGAGGGCGTCGCGTACCGGGTCGAAGAACAGCGCGCCCGCGTCGGCGAGCCCACCGCCGAGAACGATGCGGGCCGGGTCGAGGGTCAGGGTCAGGGTGGCCAGGGCCGTCCCCAGAGCCTGGGTCGCGTCGTCCCAGACGGCGCGGGCCACCCGATCGGTGGCCACCGCCTCGGCGATGCCCCGGCTGTCCAACCCCGGGGTTCCGCCGAGCCGGGCATAGCGGCGGGCCAGCCCGCCGGCGGAGGCGTACACCTCCAGGCATCCCCGCTGCCCGCAACTGCACGGCTCCCCGCCGGGGTAGACCGGCATGTGGCCGACCTCGCCGGCCGAGCCGGTCGCGCCCGGCACCGGCGCACCATGCACCACCACCGCTGCGGCGATGCCGGTGCCCAGCGGTAGCAGCAGGAAGTTGTCCAGTCCGCGGGCTGCTCCGGCCACCGCCTCGGCGACGCCGGCCGCCCGTGCGTCGTGCCCGACCGCCACCGGCAGACCGAGATCGTCCCCGATGAGGGCGCGTAGCGGCACGTCCCGGAACCGGATGTTGGCGGCGTACCGCACCACCCCGTCGATCTCGTCGACGAGGCCCGGTGTGACCACGCCGATCGCGGCGGGTGTGGTGCCGAGGGCGAGCGCGTCGTCGCGCAGCTGGAGGCACAGCGACCGGACGGCCTTGACCGGGTCGTCGTCCGCCCGCGACGGCACGGTCAGCGAGTGCCGGAACTGGCCGTCCTCGCCGACCACGGCCCCCTTGATGGTCGTGCCACCGACGTCGACGGCGAGGACGCACTGGCCTTCGGGCTGCGTCACGCGATCACCCGGTCACCACGGTGAGGTCCGCGGTGAAGTCGCGGTCCAGGGGAAACACCGGTCGCACCACACGCTGGTACGGCAGCCGCGCGAGGTCCTGGTCGACGCCGCCCGGGGTCAGCGCGAGCAGCCAGTCGCCGGCCGCGTCGAACAGTTCGGGTTCGAGGTAGCCGATCTTCACCACGACGAGATCCATCTCGTCGACCGCGATCCCCAGCCGGGCGTAGGAGTCCAGCAGGCGGTACTGCATCCGGCGGGACGTGACGAAGACGCTCAGCCCGCCGACCCGTACGCTGGCGCACCGCCCACCGTCGGGATCGTCGGCGACCGCCTCAAGGATCCCGTCGAGCGGCAGCGGGCCCGGGTCCCGGGAGTCGATCCGCCCGCCGACCGCCACCCGTACCGGCGAGCCGAGCGGCTGGTCGGCGATCTGCGCCACGGCCTGCGGGTCGACCAGCGAGGCGAACACGGCGCGGCGGGAGCCGTCGCGGATCTCGGGGCGGGCCAGCAGCCGGTCCAGGGCGAAGGTGACGTCGTCGGCACCGCCGGCGCCAGGGTTGTCGCCCGAGTCGCTGATGAAGAAGGGTCGCCGGGCCGGATCCGCGACCGCGGCCAGGGCCGCGTCGAGGCACTCGTCCATCGAGCCGGTGGGGGCGACGAAGGTGAACTCGTCGCGGGCCGCCCAGAAGTGCCCGCCGAGCTCGCGGGCCGCCTCGGTGGTGGCGGTGGCGTCGGTGCCGGTGACGACGACCGCGCCCCGGCAGCGCGGCTGGTCGGCCCAGGCGAATCCGATCCAGATCGCGGCGTCGACGATGCCGTCCCGGGCCTCGACCTCGGGGATTCTCGCGTAGAGCCCCCGGGCCGGCTCCTCGCGGGTGCTGGTCATCTCGCCGGGCAGCAGGATCGGCACGTGGACCAGGGCCTTGTGCGGGCGCCGCTGCCGGCGCAGCGCCTCGACCAGGTTCCGGGCGGCGCGCTCACGGGTCTCCCACACGTCGATGTGCGGGGCGGTGCGATAGCAGGTGAGCAGGTCGCAGGCGTCGAAGAGCACCTGCGAGACGTTGCCGTGCAGGTCCATCGCCGCGGAGACGAACGGCTCCGGCCCGAGCACCGACCGGATGGCGGTGACCAGGTCGCCCTCCGCGTCGTCGCGTCCGACGACGCTCATCGCACCGTGGATGTCCAGCAGCATGCCGTCCACCGGGCCGGCGGCGGCGAGCTGCTCCGCCAGCTCGGTGGCCCAGGCCTCGTACGTCGCCGGGTCGACCGCCCCGCCGGGCAGGGCCCGGGCGTGCACGAGCGGTATCCATTCGACGTCAGCGGCCCAGGGCTGGGCGGGGGAGAGCCAGTCGTAGCGCGCCAGCAGCGCATCGCCCCGGGTGACCTCGAAGTCGTGGGCGGTGCTGAGGTGGGGCGAGAAGGTGCTGGATTCGATGTGGATGCCGCCGATGGCGATGCGGAGGGGACGGGGCACGGGTGGTTGCTCCTCAGGAGGGTCGTACGTCGGCCGTCGTGCGCAGCAGGTGCCCGAGGCCGACCAGGGCCGCATCGGGGCCCGCGACGCTGGCTTCGATGGTCAGGGACTGGGTCATGGACGGTAGGCAGCGCTCGTAGAGCATCCCCCGGGTCGCGGCCACGTAGACGTCGAGGCTGGACAGCGCGCCGCCGATGACGACGGCGTCGGGGTTGAGGAAGTTGACCAGGCCGGAGAGCGCCACGCCGAGCAGCCTGCCGGCGTGACGCACCATGGTCACCACGGTCGGGTCGGCGTCGCTGACCGCTGCCATGATGTCCCGGACGGTGGTCGCCGATGAGCCCTGATCGGCCAACTGGCGGGCCAGGGCGGCGCCGCTGGCGACGGTCTCCAGGCAGCCCCGGCTGCCGCAGGAGCACTCCCGCTCGCCACTGTCCGCCACGCGTACGTGGGTGACATCGCCGCTGAGGCCGCGACCGCCCCGGTAGACCTGTCCGCCGCTGACCAGGCAGGCGCCGATGCCGGTGCCGGCCTTGACGTAGATCATGTCGCCGAACTCGTTTCTCCGGGTGACGTACTCGCCGATCGCCGCCGCCTTGGCGTCGTTGTCGACGGCCACCGGCACCTGGAAGCGCGCGGCGAGGTGGTCCCGCGCGTCGACGCCGCTCCAGCCGGGCATCCGGGCCGGGCCGACCAGCCGGCCGCCGGGGAACTCGACCGGGCCCGGTAGGGCGACGCCGACCCCGAGCAGTTCCTGGCCCGGCGCGGCCGCCGCCTGGAGCCGCGCGAATGTCGCCGCGACGACGTCGAACACCTCTTCGGGCCCGGCGGCGATGTCGAGGGCCACCTCCTCGGTGGTGCGCAGCCCGCCGTCGGGCGTGCACAACCCCACCCGGGCGTGCCGGCCGCCCAGTTCGGCGACGGCGAGGACCCCCTTGGTCTCCCGCAGGCGCAGGATCCGGGGGCGCCGTCCCCCGGTGGACCGGCCCACTCCCTCCTCCAGGATGACGCCCTCCTCGAGCAGGCGGCGTACCACGCTGGTGACGGTCGAGGGGGCGACCTGCAACGCCTCGATGAGGTCGGCGCGCGAGGTGGCCGCGCCGCTGGCCAGCAGGTCGAGGGTCTGGTCGCGCAGGGTGGCGGAGATCGATGGTTCCAAGGTGCTTCTCCTTGTTTGGGCGGTCCTCCGGCGCCGCCTCAGTGTGTCGCAGTGCCACGGCCGGGTGCGCTCCGGAGCCCACGCGAAGAGTATCGGTCGATGCTTCGCCGACTTCGATCGTACCCTGGCCAAAGTTGCCGAATAAAGAGGGTAACTTTCGTTGACTCAGCACTTCGGCGCGGTTACATTCTCCGCGTCGAACGTCGAGGAGCAGCACCTGGCGGCGGGACGCATGCCGATGCCGCCGGCGCCCGGAGACGCGGGGCACGTGCACATCAATCGAGGAGACTCATGAGGAGCAGATTTCCCGGGCGCGCCCTCCGCGGCGCCGTGGCGGTAGCCAGCGCGGTCGCCCTCGGGGCGGGCCTGGTCGCCTGCGGTGGCGGCGGCGGTTCGTCGAAGGCGGGCGGGAGTCAGGGCAAGGACACCGTGACTGTCGCCTTCCGTACCCCCAACTGGATCCTGCCGATCTCGGCACCCGGCTTCACCCAGGGCGAGAACGCCATCTTCGGGCAGGCGCTGTACCGGTCCCTGTACCAGTACAAGCTGGACGGCACCGCGCAGTACAACATCGACCCGCAGCGCTCGATGGCCGAGCCGCCGGTGGTGAGCGACGGCGGCAGGACGCTGACCATCACGCTGAAGGACAACACCTGGTCCGACGGCAAGCCCGTCACCACCAAGGACATCCAGTTCTGGTACGACCTGGTCACGGCGAACAAGGACAAGTGGGCGTCCTACCGGGCCGGCGGCCTCCCGGACAACATCGCGCAGTGGTCGGTCAAGGACGACAAGACCTTCTCGATCACCACGAAGGAGGTGTACAACACCGCCTGGTTCGTGGACAACCAGCTCAACAAGATCACCCCGATGCCGGAGCACGCCTGGGACAAGGACTCCGCCACCGCGGCCGTGAGCAACCTGGCCAGCACGCCGGAGGGCGCGAAGAAGGTCTTCGACTTCCTCACCGCGGCCTCGAAGGACCCCAAGACGTACGACTCCAACGAGCTGTGGAAGGTCAACAGCGGCCCGTGGAAGCTGGCGAAGTACGTGCCGAACGGCGAGGTCACCCTCGCCGCCCAGCCGAACTACTCCGGGGTGGACAAGCCGAAGCTCGCCAAGGTCGTGCTCCGGCCGTTCACCGGCGACGATGCCGAGTTCAACGTGCTGCGTGCCGGTGACATCGACTACGGGTACGTGCCGGCGGCCAACCTGTCCCAGGAGGGCTACCTCAAGTCCAAGGGCTACACGGTCTCCCCCTGGTACGGCTGGTCCGTCACCTACCTGCAGCTGAACTTCAACAACCCGAAGACCGGGGTGCTGTTCAAGCAGCCGTACCTGCGGCAGTCGATGCAGATGCTGATCGATCAGCCGACGATCAGCAAGGTGATCTGGTCCGGCACGGCCGCGCCGACCTGCGGCCCGGTGCCCGCCAAGCCGGGCACCAACGGCACCGACGCCGCCGGCTGTGTGTACTCGTTCGACCCGGCCAAGGCCAAGGAGTTGCTCGAGAGCCACGGCTGGCGGGTGACCCCGGACGGGCAGACCACCTGCCAGACGCCGGGCACCGGACCGAACCAGTGCGGCGAGGGCATCGCCGCCGGCACGGCGCTGAGCCTCACCGTGACCAGCCAGACCGGCTTCGCCGCCACGACCAAGATGTTCGCCGAGATCAAGTCGCAGATGGCCAAGCTCGGCATCCAGCTGACCATCAAGGAGGTGCCCGACTCGGTCGCGGTCACCCCGGCCTGCAAGTCGACGGATGCGACCTGCTCGTGGGACATGTCCTTCTTCGGCTCGCAGGGCAGCTGGTACTACCCGGCCTTCGCCAGCGGCGAGCGGCTCTTCGCCACCGACGCCCCGGTGAACCTGGGCAGCTACAGCAACCCGGAGGCCGACAAGCTCATCGAGGCCACGCAGTTCTCCGGCGACGAGAGCGCGCTCAAGGCGTACAACGACTTCCTCGCCAAGGACCTGCCGGTGCTCTGGATGCCGAACCCGGTGTTCCAGGTCTCGGCGTACCGGGCCGGTCTGCAGGGCGTCGAGCCGCAGGACCCGATGAACTTCATGTACTTCCAGGACTGGTCCTGGAAGTAATCGATCACTGATCGTCCCGGCTCCGGCGGCGCCCACCGCGCCGCCGGGGCCCCGACCGGGGAGGAGGAACCGCCCAGGTGGTCCGGTACCTCATCACGCGCTTGGGTCAGGCCCTCATCGTCGTCGTGCTCGTCACGGTGATCGCGTTCCTCATCCTGCACCTGCTGCCCGGGGGCGCGGCGCGGGCCACCCTCGGCAAGGAGGCGACGCTGCAGCAGTTGGCGGCGTTCAACCACGAGATGGGCTACGACCGGCCCTGGATCCAGCAGTACGGCATGTACGTGCAGCGCCTGCTGCACGGCGATCTCGGCTACTCGTACCAGCTCAACCAGTCGGTCGTCGAGGCGATCAGCCAGCGGCTGCCGAAGACCATGGTGTTGTCGCTGCTGTCGACGCTGCTCGCCATCGTGCTGGCGATCCCGCTCGGGGTGATCCAGGCGGTGCGCCGCAACCGCTGGCCCGACTACACCATCACCTCGCTGTCGCTGCTGGCGTACGCCACGCCCATCTTCTTCATGGGCCTCATGATGATCATCCTCTTCTCGCAGGTCTGGCCGATCCTGCCGCCGGAGGCACCGCAAGGGTTCACGGTGGCGGAGGTGCTCGCCGATCCGGCCGGGCTGGTCCTGCCCACGGTCACACTCGCGATCGTCACCATCGCGGTCTACTCGCGGTACGTACGCTCCGCCATGGTCGACAACCTCAACGAGAACTACGTCCGCACCGCCCGCAGCAAGGGCCTCTCCGAGCGGCGGGTCGTCCTGCGGCACACGCTGCGCAACGGGTTGTTCCCGGTCATCACACTGCTCGGGATGTACCTGCCCGCGCTGTTCAGCGGGGCGTTGGTCGTCGAGTCGCTGTTCAACTTCCCCGGCATGGGGCAGCTGTTCTGGCAGGCGGCGCTGAAGCGTGACTTCCCGATCCTGCTCGGGGTCACCGTCATCATCTCGATCGCGACGGTCGTCGGCGCGCTCGTCGCCGACCTGCTCTACGCCGCCGTCGATCCCCGGGTCCGACTCCGCGGGAGCGCGTCATGACCACCCTCTCCCCGGCGGCCCGTCCAGGCGCCGCCCCCGACCAGCCGGCGGACGCGGCCGAGGCGCCGGTGCGCGGCCTCTGGCGGCAGGGGCTGGTCGTCTTCTGCGAGAACCGGCTCGCCCTGGTGGGCCTGGGCCTGTTCGTCCTGCTGGCCGGGATCTGCTTCCTCGGCCCGCTCTTCTACCACACCGACCAGGTGCACACGGACCTCACCGCCGTACACCTGGCCCCGGGTGAGCAGGGGCATCCGCTCGGCACCGACGGGGTCGGCTACGACCAGTTGGGGCGGCTCATGCTCGGCGGTCAGACCTCGATCATCGTCGGGCTCGCGGCCGGGATCCTCGCCACCGCCGTGGGCACGCTCTGGGGCGCCGTCGCCGGGTTCGTCGGCGGGTGGGCGGATTCGGCGATGATGCGGGTGGTCGACGCGATGATGTCGATCCCGTCGCTGTTCCTCTTCATGCTGCTCGCCGCCATCGTCACCCCGAGCGTGTCGATGCTCATCCTCATCATCGGCGCCTTCGCGTGGCTGGGGCCGGCCCGGCTGGTCCGGGGTGAGGCACTGACGCTGCGCTCCCGCGAGTACGTCCAGGCCATGCGGGCGATGGGCGGCACGGGTGGCCGGGCGGTGCGCCGGCACATCGTGCCGAACGCCATCGGGACCGTGATCGTCAACGCGACCTTCCAGGTCGCCGACGCGATCCTCTACGTCGCGTACCTGTCGTTCCTCGGCCTCGGTGTCCCCCCGCCGGCGGCGAACTGGGGCGGGATGCTCTCCGACGGCCTCGCGGACACCTACAGCGGCCACTGGTGGCTGCTGTATCCGCCCGGAATCGCCATCATCCTCATCGTTCTCGCCTTCAACTTCATCGGCGACGGGCTGAGGGACGCCTTCGAGGTCCGCCTCCGGCGGCGGTAGCAGGAGCAGATAATGAGCGAATCGACCGTTCGGAAGTCGTCGGCCGGGCAGCCGGCAGCGGTTCAGCCCTTGCTGGAACTGCGCGATCTCGACACCGACATCGCGCTGCGCCGCGGCACGGTGCACGCCCTCGACGGGGTCAGTCTCGAGGTCATGCCGGGGGAGACCCTCGGCGTCGTGGGTGAGTCCGGCAGCGGCAAGACGATGACGGCGCTGTCGATCATGGGGCTGCTGCCGCCCGGCGGTCGGGTGTCCGGCGGGCAGATCCTCTTCGAAGGCCGGGACCTGCGATCGTTGCCAGCAGACGAGGTACGCCGGATCCGTGGTGTCCGGATGGGCATGGTCTTCCAGGACCCACTCACCTCGCTCAACCCGACCATGCGGATCGGCGTCCAGGTCGCCGAGCCGCTGCGGGTGCACGAGCGAGTCGGCAGGGCGGAGGCCCGGGAGCGGGCCATCGAGATCCTGCGCCGGGTCGGGATGCCACGCCCGGACCGGATCGTCGACAACTACCCGCACGAGTTGTCCGGCGGGATGCGGCAACGGGTCGCCATCGCGATGGCACTGGTCTGCTCCCCGCGCCTGCTCATCGCCGACGAGCCGACCACGGCGCTCGACGTCACCACGCAGCGGCAGATCCTCGAACTCATCGACGACCTGCGGGAAGAGTTCGGGATGGCCGTCATCCTGGTCACCCATGACCTGGGGGTGATCGCCGGCCGCGCCGACCGGGTCGCCGTCATGTACGCCGGACGGGTGGTGGAGACCGCGGCGACCGAGCAGCTGTTCCGCTCGCCTCGGCACCGCTACACCGAGGCGCTGATGGAGGCGCTCCCCGAGTCGGCGATCCGGGAGAGCGGTGCACACGCCCGGCTCTACAGCATCCCGGGATTGCCGCCGGACCTGTCCCGACCCCTGGCCGGCTGCCGGTTCGCGCCACGCTGCCGGCACGTCACCGACGAGTGCCGGACCACCGAGGTGGCCCTGTCGGTCGGCGAGCACCGGCACGCCTGTCTGCACCCGGTGCCCGCCGCACCGGTCACCCTGCCGCCCCGGGTGCGGGTCGAGCCGGCGCCCGAGCCGGTCGACTCGACGGCCGGAGCGGACCAGCCGGCGGCGGCCCCGGTCCTGTCGGTGCAGGCGCTGGTCAAGAACTACGCGGCGCACGGCCGCGGGCTGCTGCGCCGGTCCGCCGGGCAGGTGAGCGCCGTGGCGGGTGTCTCCTTCGAGGTCGGCCCGGGGGAGACCTTCGGGCTGGTCGGCGAGTCCGGCTGCGGCAAGTCCACCGTGGGACGGCTGGCCGTCGGGCTGGAACGGCCGACCGCCGGGCAGATCCTGCTGGACGGCACGGACATCGCCAGCCTGGCCGGGCGGGAGCGCCGCCGGATGCACCGGCAGGTCCAACTGATGTTCCAGGACAGCTACGCCGCGATGAACCCGCGGATGCGCGTCGACTCAATCCTCGCCGAGCCGCTCGAGATCCAGAAGGTGGGCGACGGGGCAGCGCGGCGGGCGCGGATCGCGACGCTGCTCGACCAGGTGGGGCTGTCGCGGCGGGTCCTGGAGCGCTACCCCCACGAGTTCTCCGGCGGCCAGCTGCAGCGCATCGGGCTGGCCCGGTCGCTGGCCCTGCAACCCCGGCTGATCGTCGGCGACGAACCGGTCAGCGCGCTGGACGTGTCGATCCAGGCGCAGGTCCTCAACCTCATGCGGGACCTGCAGCGTGAGCTCGGCCTGGCGTACGTCTTCATCAGCCACGACCTGTCCGTCGTCGATTACATGGCGGACCGGATCGGCGTCATGTACCTCGGCAAGCTCGTCGAGGTCGGTCCCGCCCGGGACGTGGTCCGGGCCGCCCGGCATCCGTACACGCAGGCGCTCATCGACGCCGTCCCCTCGATCACGCCGAACGCCGCGACCGCTCGCGACGGCGTCACCATCCGAGGCGAGCTGCCCAGCGCGTTGAACCCGCCCACCGGGTGCCGGTTCCGGACCCGCTGCCCGCTGGCGCAGGAGATCTGCGCGACGGAGCCGCCGCTGGCCGGCGACGGGCACCAGGTGGCCTGCCACTTCCCGCTGCGTCCGGAGTCGAGCAGGGCGTCCGCAGGGGCCGGGGCGGCCGCATGACCACGGTGGAGATCTGCGTCAGTGATGTGCCGACCGCACTGGTGGCCGAGGCCGCCGGGGCCGACCGGCTGGAGCTCTGCGCCGATCTCGGCCAGGGCGGCACCACCCCCAGCCTGGGCACCGTCGAGGTCGCCCTGCGGACGTTGCGCCGGGTGGGGGTACGCGTCATGGTCCGTCCCCGGGGCGGTGACTTCCGGTTGAGCGGGATCGAGGAGCAGGTCATGCTCGCCGACATCGCGGCCATCCGGAGCCTGCCCAATCCGCACGGCCTCGCGGTCGGGGTGGTGGTCGGTGCGGTCACCGCCGACGGCGGCCTCGACCTGGCCGTGCTCCGGCGCCTGATCGAGGCGGCGGGGCCGCTGCCGGTGACGGTGCACAAGGCCTTCGACGAGGTCGGCGACCAGCTGGCGGCGATCGAGGAGATCATCGACCTCGGAGCCGACGCGGTGCTCACCTCGGGCGCGGCGCCCACCGCGCTGGCCGGCGCCGCGCGGATCGCTGCGCTGCGGCAGCGGGCCGGCGACCGGTTGCGGGTCATCGCCGGCGGCGGCATCCGGTCGCACAACGTCCGGCAGGTGCTCGCGGAGACCGGGGCGCGGGAGGTGCACCTGCGGGCGCCGGTGCGGCGCGACGGACGCGAGGCCACCGACGGCGACGAGGTACGCCGGGTCGTCGCCGCCACACGCACCCACTCCGGCCCAGGGGAGTGAGCGCTCCGATCGCCGGGTCAGCCGGGTACCGGCAATCGGCCGTGGGCGACGGCGTCCAGCCGTCCCCACGGGCCGGGCACGCCGAGCAGTTCGACGAGCCCGATCGTCTCCGGGACCGCCGGTTCGACCGACAGGTGCCCTGCGCAAGGTTCCACGCCCAGCAGGGTGCGTAGCAGCATGAGCGGGGCTGAGGCAGAGATGGCCTGCGGGGAGCCGATTCGTGGCAGCGTGACCGGGTACCTGGTCAGGCTCCGGCCGTATCCGGCGAACGCGCCGGGTAGTCGTCCGTCGAAACAGCTCGCCGCCGTCAGGATTCCTTCCGCGACCCGGGCCGCCTCCCGGTCATGCCCGTACCGGCGTAGGCCGTAGGCGATCAGCGCGTTGTCGAACGGCCACACCATCCCGGTGTGGGTGCCGATCGGGTTGTAACGATGGTTGTCGCTGGCCAGTGTCCGGATTCCCCAGCCCGAATACAGCCGGTCGCTCATCAGGTGCTCGGCCACCTGGGCCGCTTTCTCCTCGGTGGCGATCCCGCTCCACAGCAGGTGGCCGATGTTCGAGGTGAGCCCGTCCACCTGGGTGCCGTCGGCCTCCAGAGCGACCGCGTAGTAACCGCGATCGGCGATCCAGAAGTCCCGGTTGAACCGGTCCTTCAGGTCTGCGGCCTCCCGCTCCAGGCGATCGGCGTACGCCGGGTCGTCCCAGACCTGCCGGGCCAGCCGGGCACCTCGCAGTTTCGCGTCGTACGCGTAGCCCTGCAGCTCACAGGTGGCGAGGGGATAGCCGGGCAGCCGCCCGTCGCGGTAGGAGATGGCGTCCGGGGTGTTCTTCCAACCCTGGTTGAGGACGCCGCACCGCTGGTTGCGCCGCTGGTACGCCACGTACCCTCGGCCGGTCAGGTCGGCGTACTGGTCGATCCAGGCCAGCGCCTTGCGCGTCTCGTACTCAAGTTCGCGCACCAGGTTCTCGTCGCCGGTCCACCGCTCGTACTCGTCGAGCAGCACCACGAACAGCAGGGTCGTGTCGGCCGCGCTGAAGTCGGCGGCCTGTGGCTGCTCCTCGAAGGCCGCGCTCTCGCCGTACCGGACCTCGTAGAAGACCTTGCCCGGATCCTCTTCCCGGAAGTCGTCCGGCAGGGTGCCGTGCCCGACCGCGCACAACCGCAGGGTGGGCACACTCAGCTGCGGGGTGAACGAGATCGCCTGCAGGCAGGAGATGAGAGCGTCCCGGGCGATCAGGGTCATGTACCAGGGCATCCCGGCCATGGGCAGCCGCTCCCGGTAGGTCCACGTGGAGTAACGCAGCGCACCCAGGTCGATCAAGCTGCGGCGGTAGGTGACGGCCAGCGAGTCCGAGTCGGTGCGCAGCTCTGGTGCCGAGTCGAGCCATTCCTCGAGCTCGCGGCGCATCTCCGGTCGTTTCCGTCCGCGGTGGGACGCGAGGTTGGCCCGAACGTCCCGGCCGTGCGCGCCGCGCAGCACCGCGTCCACCCGCAAGGTGGTTCGCCAGCTGCCGTGCGGTCCGATGGTCACCTCGAACGTCATGCCCCGTTCGTCGACCGCCGCCGGCTCGGACGACGTCACGATCGTCTCCCGGACGAACGACTCCCGCTCGTAGGTCAGCCGCAGGCCGTCGTTGTCGACGCGGACCGAGGTGCGGCCCTGCCGTGGTCCGCCGCCATCGCGGCGCAGCTCCACCGTGTCTGCGAAGTCGTTGCCGATGTCCATCCTGACCCGCATCGTCACGGGTGACTTGTCGTGATTGAGCACGATCAGCTGCTCGTTGAAGGTGCCCTCGATCGAGCGGTGCCGGATCACCGACACCGTCGCGTCCACGTAGTGGGTCGCCGCCCCGGGAACCAGGAAGAACCGCGTCTCGAAGTAGTTCAGCTCGTCCACGGCAAGCAGGTTCAGGCGTTCCCCGTTGACGGTCAGGGCCCACTGATTCAGAAACCGGGTGTCGAAGGAGTACAGCCCGGTCGCAACACCCGCAACGGCGGACATGTCGCCGCGGTTGTCGCTCAGGATGTAGGTGTTGCCGTCCACGGTGCTGACCAGCTTCGGATCCACGTTCAGCCCTCCGGTGTCCGAGCCGCGGTCCGGCCGGCTCGCCGAGCCGCCGGCAGCAGTTCACGCAGCGTGGCCAGCAGGCTGATGTCGCCTTCGACGCTGAGCAGGTTCCGCCACACGGCGGCGTACACACCCTGCTCTCCGGTCAGGATCCGGGCGAACACGTCCCGCCTGACCCGGACAACGGTGTCCGCGTCCCGGCTGTCTCTGCCGACACCCACGTTTCCCGAGTCGAAGATCAACACCCAGTGCTCCGCCACGTGGTCGACGGTCAGGTCGAACCGCATCGTCCCGGCGTACTTCTCGGGAAGATGCGGCCTGCTCCGCTCGATGTCGGCGAAGAACTCCTTGATCGGGTCGGTCATTCGTCCCCCCAGCCGTACGCCGGCAGGGACAGACTCACGGCCGCGAGGGCGAGCCGGCGTCACCCGGATCGGGTGATTTCCGTTGTCGGCCACACCCTGGCGCCATCAGGTTCCCAGGGTCAGGGCGGCCAGTGCCGCGTTCGTGATCGATCCGGGGAGCAGGTCGTGGATCTCGTAGAGGTCGGCGACGCTGCCCGATTGTCCGAACTCGTCGACCCCGAGCGGCACCGCGGGCACGCCGAGCGCGGAGCCGAGCCACGCGAGCGCGTGACTGGAGGCGTCGTGGACGGTCACGAGGGGCGCCCGCGTCGCGAACGCGGTGCGCAACGCGCCGGGGCTGGCCGGTGCGGTCGCGGTCCGGATGCCTTGCCGCAGTGCCCGCTGCCAGGCGGTGAAGAGGCGGTCGGCGGAGGTGATGTCCACGACGTGTGCGGCGATGCCTTCCTCGGCCAGCTCGGTCGCCGCCGCGACCGTCTCGGGCAGGACGGCGCCGCTGGCGGCCAGGTAGACCTGCGGTGCCCCGGTGGCGGCCAATTCGGACGCGTCGACCAGCCGGTACGCACCGGCCAGCACCTGCCGGCGCAGGACCACGTCGCCCAGCCGGCTCCGGACCGCTTCGAACGGTGCCTGGTCGATCGGGCGGGTCGACAGCCGCAGGTAGTACGCCCCGTGGTCGCCGGCGGCGTCCGCCGAGCCCTCGTCACCGGCGGCGATGCGCGACAGGGCGTCGCACATGAGCCAGTCCAGGGCGGTGGCGTATGCGGGCTCCAGGAAGGTCACGCCAGGCAGCTCGATGCCGATGGACGCGGTGATCGTGGACTGATGAGCCCCGCCCTCGGGTGCCAGGGTCACCCCGGACGGCGTGCCGGCCACCAGGAACCGCGAGCCGGAGTAGGCGCCGTGGATGAAGGCGTCCAGCCCCCGGCACACGAACGGGTCATAGACGGTGCCGACCGGCAGCAGCGGTTGGTCGGAGTGGTCCCAGGCCAGGCCGAGCTGCCCGAGCAGCAGGAACAGGTTCATCTCGCTGATGCCGAGCTCGATGTGCTGCCCGGTCGGTCCCTCCGCCCACCTCAGCACCGGGTCGGCGTTCCAGGATCGCCGCTGGGTGGGCGCGAACACGCCGGCCCGGTTGATGAGCCCCGCCAGGTTGGTCGATGTCGCGACGTCCGGCGCGGTGGTCACCAGGTACGGGGCGACTGCTTCGTCGCGCGAGAGGTCCACCAGGATCCGGCCGAAGGCCTCCTGGGTGGACACCGGCCGGGAGACCCGTACCCCGGTGGCGGTCGGCACGGTGACGCCCAGCCGAGCGTTTCGCGGCTGCCGGGCCAGTTGCCGCGCGCGTTCCTCGATCCACCGGCCCTCGGCCGAGTCGGGATCGAAGCGGTCCCATTCCCGGTCGGCGGGTACGCCGCTCTGGGCCCGCAGCGCATCGATCTGCTCACCGGAGAGCAGGGCCGAGTGGTTGCGCGGATTTCCCGCCATGGGCAGGCCCCAGCCCTTGACGGTGTAGGCGAACAGCACCGTCGGTCGGTCCGTCGCGTCGCACTCGGCCAGCCCGTCCAGCACCGCGCTCAGGTCGTGGCCGCCCAGGTCGGTGACCAGCTCGCCCAGGTCGTCGTCGGTGACGTCGGCGACGAGTTCCGCCAGGCCGGCGGGAGCCCCGTCCAGGAGCCGTGCCCGCAGTGCCGGGCCGCTGAGGCCGAACAGCGACTGGTACTGCTCGTTGGGCATCGCGTCGATCCACCCGCGCAGCAGCGGACCGTTGGGACGGGAGAAGAACGCCTGGAGTCGTCGCCCGTACTTGACCTCGACCACGTGCCAGCCGTTGGCCTCGAACGAGGCCCGCCACTGGTCGATCCGGATTCCGGGGACGACCCGGTCCAGGGACTGCCGGTTGAAGTCCACGATCCAGGTGACCCTGCCCAGCCCGTGGGTGGCAGGATCGGCCACCGCTTCCCAGACGTTCCCCTCGTCCAGTTCGGCGTCGCCGAGCAGCGCGATGAACCGTGACCGGGGGCGCGCCCCGAAGTGGGCGTCCACGTAGCGGCGCACGGCCGCCGCGAACAGCGGCGCCGCCGCGCCGAGCCCGACCGAGCCGGTCGAGAAGTCGACCTCGTCGGGATCCTTGGTCCGCGAGGGGTACGACTGCAGCCCGCCCCGTGCGCGCAGCTTCGTCAGGTAGGACCGGTCCAGCTTGCCGAGCAGGTACTGGATCGCGTGGAAGACCGGCGCGGCGTGCGGCTTGACCGCCACCCGGTCCGCCCCGTCCAGGTGCGCGAACCACAGGGCCGTCATCACCGTCACCATCGACGCCGACGACGCCTGGTGGCCCCCCACCTTGACCCCGTCGCCGGTGTCCCGCTCACGGTTGGCCGCGTCCACGATCCGCGTCGCGAGCCACAACACCCGGCGCTGGACGGCGTCCAGGACGTCCAGGTCGACGCGCGGTTCGGCGTCCGGACCAGGCGGGCGTGCGGACACCACGGGGGCGGCGGGGGAGATGCCCGGAGGCTGACCAGGCAATCGGGGGACGGGGTGGTTGACCGTGGTGCTCATGCCGGGACCCGGGCGGCACGCGAGTTGGTGACGAAGTCGGCGACGCGGGTGAGGTCTTTCTCGAAGCCGCCTCCGGGCAGCGCCCGGTTGGTCAGCGTGAGCGAGTCCACGCCCCAGGGCTGCACGGTCGCGATCGCCGCAGCCACGTTCTCGGGCGACAGGCCCCCGGCGAGGATGACCGGAATGCCGACGGACGCGACGATTCGCGCGCTGATGTCCCAGTCGTGCACCACCCCGGCGGCGCCGACGCCCGCGACCTCGTCGGTGTGGGAGTCGAGGATGAGCAGGTCACTGACATCGGCGTAGGCGCGGGCGGTGTCCACCGCCGCGGACCCGGTGACGGCGATGGCCTGCATGATCTTGCAGGCGGGCAGCCGGCGCCGGAGCGACGCGACGGCGGACGGCGGCACGGTGCCGGGCTCGCCGCACAGGTGCAGGATGTCGGGCTGGACCCGTGTGGTCATGCGGACGATCTCGTCGAGGTCACTGGAGACGGACAGGGCCACCGAGACCGCCTTACCGCGCAGCGCACGGACGGCTTCCGCTGCGGTGTCTTCATCGATCTCTCCCGGCAGGCCGAGCTTGGCCGGGGTGAGGCCGACGTGGTCGACTCCTACCTCCGCGAGGGCGAGGGCCTCGCGAGCGGACTGCGCGGTGTAGATCTGGACGATCACTCGGTTCTCCAACTGGTGTCCGAAATAGTCAATAGGAACGCTGTGCGATGGCCTGGTTGAGTCGCTTCTCCTTCTCCAGCACGTCGTCGACGTGCCGCAGCGAGTACGCGACGTAGAGGGCGTCGAGGAGCGCCATCTGGCAGGCCCGGGCGGCCAGGGGCTCGCTGCGGGTCTCGTGGGAGACGCTGACCAGCACGACGTCTCCCTGCCGCGCGACGTGGGAGTCCCGGTTGCCGGTCACGACGAGGGTGGACGCCCCGGCCCGGCGTGCCTGGGCCAGCATGTCGGCCACGTCCTTGGTGGCGCCTGAGTAGGAGATGCCGATCGCGAGATCCCCGGGGCGCAGCAGGGAGGCGTGCATGATCTGCAACTGCGAGTCGACCGGGGCGTCGCAGCGGATCCCCAGCCGGTGGCACCGCTGGTAGAAGGACTGCGCGACGACCCCGGACGTGCCGACGCCGCCGACCAGGACGTGGTCGGCGGCTTCGAGAAGGTCCAGCGCCCGCGCCATGTCCTGGCCGGTCAGCAGATGGTGCGTGTCGCGCAGGGACTGGATGGTGCTGGCGAAGACCTTGGCCGCGACCGTCGCCGCGTCGTCGTCCGGCGTGACGTCGTCGTGGATCAGTTGGGTCGGCGAGGCGAGGTCCTGGGCCAGGCCGAGCTTGAGGTCGGTGAACCCGGCGAAGCCGCTGTTGCGGCACATCCGCAGCACCGTCGTGTCGCTGACGTTGCATGCCCGGGCGACATCCAGCATCGAGCTCTCCAGCAATCCTGCCGGCTGCTCGAGGATCCAGTCCGCGACCTTCCGTTCGGTGTCGGAAAGTGCTGGCCTGGCTGCCCTCAGTCGCGCCAGGGCGCTGGTGCCGTTGGTGGTGGAGTTGGTCATTCCCTCGCCCCGTCTCGAATTGAGCAACACCCTAGACCAGGCTGGCTCGTGGTGGTAGTACTACTACCCACCAAGTTTTCAAGCAGTGGAACCACGGGAGTCTGGGATGCGAATCAGATCTGCATGGCGAGCGGCACTGGCTGCCGGTGCCGCGCTCGTGATGCTGTCGGCGTGCGCAGGCGCCGGTGGCTCGGCTGACACGTCTGGCGGCGGGAAGACCCTGGAGATCTGGCACGCCTACGCAGGCCAGAAGGACAAGGTCGAGTTCATCGAGTACGCGCTGGACACCTTCAAGAAGGCGCATCCCGACATCAAGGTGAAGGAGGTGTCGGCCGAGCAGTCCTCCTACAAGACGAAACTGCAGACGGCCATGGCCTCGGGCAACGCGCCGGATGTCTTCTACACGCTGCCGGGTGGCTACCTGAAGGCCTTCGTCGACAGCGGCCAGGTGCTCCGGCTGGACGACGAACTCGCCAAGCAGGGCTGGCGCGACAGCTTCCTGGAAAGCTCGCTGCCATCGGTCACCTTCGGCGGGTCGACGTACGCGGTTCCGATCGACATCGACGCCGCGCTGGTCTGGTACAACAAGGCACTGTTCGACGCCAAGGGCTGGCAGGTCCCCACCACCTGGCCGGAGTTCCTCGACCTGGCGGAGAAGATCAAGTCAGCCGGCGTGGTGCCGGTCGCGCTCGGCAACAAGGACAGCTGGCCCGCGACCTTCTGGTTCCAGTACGCCGAGATGCGCATGCACGGCAGTGGGGTCATGTCCGGCTTCGGCGCCGGAGACAAGAACGCCACCTTCGGACCGGAGGCCAAGGACGCGGCCGGCGTCCTGCAGACGCTCGCCCAGAAGGGATACCTGCCGAAGGGCGCGAACGGCATGTCCGACGCGGAGGCCAACATCCTCTTCCTCAACGGCAAGGCGGCCATGGTCCTCAACGGCACCTGGCAGATCGGTATGTCCGCGGAGGCCCCGGCCGGCTTCGAGCTCGGCTACTTCCCGTTCCCGACCTTCGCGGCGGGCAAGGGGAACCAGAGCGACGTCCTGGCCGGAGTCGCCGCCAGCTTCGCCGTGTCCGAGAAGGCCAAGGACAAGGAGGCGGCCCTGGCGTTCCTCCGCCACATCACCAGCCCCGAGGTGATGACCAAGTACGTGCAGATCCGCAAGACCATGGTCGCCCGCAAGGGGGCGACCACGCCGGAGGCGGCCGGCCCGCTGCTGGCCGGGGTGGTCCAGGACGTGATCGGCAAGGCCGAGACCCTCGACCCGTTCTACGACACCGCGATGGCCCCCAAGACCACCGAGACGTACTACTCCACCCTCCAAGGGTTGATCGACGGCTCGATCCCGCCGGCGGCCGCGTCCGACGCCATCGAGAACGCCGCCAAGGCCGGCAAGTAACCACTGCGATCCGTTGCCCGAGCGCCCGCCCCGGCTGCGGGCGCTCGGGCGGCGACCCAGGAGGTCTCGTGTCCACATCCACGCGGTCCGTCGCCGCCCGCCGCGACGCCCGGGCAGCACTGCTGTTCCTCGCGCCCGCGGTGCTGTTCCTGGCGGTCTTCGTCGCCTACCCACTGCTCACGGCCGGGGTCCTGTCGTTCCACTCATGGGACGGCGTCTCGCCCCGACAGTGGACCGGCCTGACCAACTACGAGCGGCTGCTCGGCGACCGGATCTTCTGGGGATCACTTCGTAACAACGTCCTGGTCGCGCTCACCGCGATCGTGTTCCAGGTCGGCGTCGGCATGGTCATCGCGTACTGGCTGGTGCGGGTGGTGCCCCGGATCAAGCGGTTCGCCATGTTCGTCTACGTCGTGCCGGTGGTGATCAGCGAGATCTGCATCGGGTTGCTCTGGGGTTTCGTCTACAACCCCTATTTCGGGCTGCTGAACGGCTTCCTCAACGCCGTCGGGCTCGACGAACTCACACGCGGGTGGCTGGGCGACCGGTCGACGGCGATGCCCGCGGTGCTGGTGGTCATGAACCTGACCTACCTGGGGCTGTACATCCTGCTCTTCGTCGCCGCGTTCGAGAACGTCGACGAAGCGGTGTACGACGCGGCGGCCATCGACGGCGCCGGCCACTACCGGACCTTCTTCTCCGTCAGCGTCCCGATGGTCTGGTCGAACGTCCAGGCGACGACCCTGCTGGCGGTCGTCTCCTCCTTCAAGACGTTCTCCCTCGTCTACGTGCTCACCCGAGGGGGACCGAGCAACGCCACCGATGTCGTGTCCACGTACCTCTTCCAGACCGGCTTCGGGAACTTCGAAGCCGGCTACGCGTCCACCATCGGATTCGCCCAGATCCTGCTGACCGCCGCGGTCGGCGTCTTCGTCCTCGGCCTGATGCGCCGCGGGAAGCGAGGAGAGGCGTGAGTTCCTCGACCATCCACGTCACCAGGCAGCACCCGGCGGCCGTTCCGGCAACGACCGGCCGCGGGCGGCCCCGACTCAGCACCGGCACCGCGATCGTGTACCTCATCCTGGCGGTGCACCTGACCGTGGTCATCTTCCCCTTCCTCTGGATGGCCTACAGCTCGCTGAAGAGCAACCAGGATTTCCTGGCGTCCGTCTGGTCGCTGCCCACCGACCCGCAGTGGGCCAACTACGGCAAGGCGCTCGGTGAAGGGAAACTGCTCGTCTACGCCGGAAACTCCCTCGCGGTGACGGTGGTGTCGGTCGCGTTGACCGTCGCCATGGCCACCGCCGCCGGCTACGCCTTCGTCATCTACCGCACCCGTTGGATGCCCTGGGTGGAGATCGCGATGCTGGTCGCGATGGCCATCCCGGCGTACGTCGCACTGGTGCCGCTGGTCGCGACGCTGCGCGACGCGGGCCTCCTGGACACCCGTACCGGGGTGGTCCTGCCCACCGTGGCCTTCAACCTGCCGGTGTCCGTCCTCATCATGCGGGCGTTCTTCAGCACGGTCCCACGGTCCCTGGTCGAGGCAGCCCGGGTCGACGGCGCGTCCGAACTGCGGGCCTTCCTGCGCGTCATGGTGCCGATCGCGCGACCGGCGATGTTCACCACCGCCATCGTCAACACCATCTGGGTCTGGAACGACTTCCTCTTCCCGCTGGTGCTGCTCAACACCCCCAGCAAGAAGACCTTGCCGCTGGGTCTCACCGACTACGTGGGCGAGCGGGTCACCGACTACCCCGTGCTGCTGGCGGCGGTGCTGCTCGCCGCTCTCGGTTCGTTCGTGGTGTACGTCGCCCTCCAGAAGCAGGTCATCGGCGGGCTGACCAGCGGCGCCATCAAGCAGTGACGGCCAGCCCGGCCCGCCCCAACCCAAGGAGACACACCATGGACGACCTCGACTTCGCCAGCCGCGCCGTCTACTACGAGCCCGAGGCCAGCACGCAGTCGATCAGCTATCCGATCTACATGTCGGCCAACTACCAGTACGCCGACGACATCTACGACCAGATCGTCGACGGGGCTCGCAAGGAGGTGAACATCTACAGCCGTTGCGGCAACCCCAGCGAGTACAAGCTCGAGGAGCACGTCGCCCAGCTCGCCGGCGCGACGGCGTGCCTGGCCACCGCCTCCGGGATGGCGGCGATCTCCCATGCCCTACTCGGCCTGCTCAAGGCCGGGGACCACATCGTCGCCGACCTCACCACCTACAGCTCCACGCACGAGTTCTTCGACCACCGCATCCAGGACTTCGGCATCGAGGTCACGTTCGTCGACGCCAGTGACATCGCGGCGGTGGAGGCGGCGATCACCGACCGAACCCGCGTCCTCTACGTGGAGACCATCGCCAACCCGACGATGAAGATCGCGCCCCTTCGCGCCCTCGCGGACCTCGCCCACTCGCGGGGAATCGTCGTCTTCTGCGACAACACCTTCGCCAGCCCGGCGGTCTGCCGGCCCCACGAGCACGGCGTCGACGTGGTGCTCGAGAGCGCCACCAAGTTCATGGGCGGCCACAACGACGCGGTGGGTGGGGTCATCACCCTGCGCTCGGACGTCCTCCCCGCGGACTGGCTGGAGCAGGTCCGCTGGAACACCCTCACCAAGCTCGGCGGGGCGCTGTCCCCGTTCAACGCGTGGCTGCTGCTGCGGGGGTTGCAGACCCTTCCGCTGCGGGTCGAACGGCAGACCCAGAACGCGCTCGCCCTCGCCGAATGGCTGGAGAAGCAGCCTCAGGTCCGCAAGGTGTTCTACCCGGGCCTGCCCAGCCATCCGCAGCACGAACTGACCCAGCGGCAGTTCGACCTGCCGGGTGCGATGCTGGCGTTCAGCCTGGACACCGAGGACCAGGCGGTGCGCGTCCTCAAGGGCCTCAAGCTGGGCTCTTTCGCGGCGAGCCTGGGTGGGGTGCGTACCGTGACCCAGGTACCCGGGACGATGGCCTTCCTCGACATCCCGCCGGCCGAGCGGGAGCAGATGGGCATCACCGACGGCATGATCCGGGTATCCGTCGGCATCGAGTCCGCCCGCGACATCATCCGTGACTTCGAGCAGGCCATGCGGTAGCTCCCGGCCGGCCCGGTCGTTCCGCCCGGGCCGCGTTTTCCCCACCCACCACGAGATCATCAGGACGATCGAGACATGACAACCCCAGCATCCGACCGGTGGGGCGGCCTGCCCGTCGAGGTTCATCCAGAGGTGGCCGAGGCCCTCCGCGACGGCGGGCCCGTCGTCGCGCTGGAGTCCACCATCATCAGCCATGGCCTGCCCCGCGACAGCAACATGCAGGCGGCGCGCGACATCGAGCAGTCGGTGCGATCCGCGGGCGCCGTGCCCGCCACCATCGCCGTCCTGGACGGCCGCGTCCGGGTCGGCCTCGACGAGGATGCCCTCCACCAGATCGCGAGCCGCGACGACGTCAACAAGGCGAGCATCCGTGATGTCGCGGTCACCCTTGCCCGTCGGGTTCCGGGCGCCACGACGGTGGCCTCCACGGCCTGGCTGGCCAGCCTGGTGGGCATCGAGGTCTTCGCCACCGGCGGCCTCGGCGGCGTGCACCGCGGCGCGGCGACCTCGTGGGACGAGTCCGCCGACCTCATGGGGCTCGCGGCCGCGCCGATCGTCGTGGTCTGCGCCGGCGTGAAGTCGATCCTCGACGTGCCGGCGACCCTGGAACGGCTCGAGAGCCTGTCGGTGGGCGTCGTCGGATACCGCACCGACATCTTCCCCGGCTTCTACGTCCGGGAGACCGAGATGGCAGTGCCGTGGCGGGTGGAGACCCCCGAGGAGGTGGCCGGGATCCACGCCGCCAACCGCGCCCTCGGCAACAGTCGGGCCCTGGTTGTCGCGAACCCGATCGAGCCGGAGAGCGAGATGGATCCGGACCTGCACGACGACGTCCTGGCGGCAGGGCTCGCGGCGTTGCGGGAGCAGGACGTGCGAGGCAAGGATGTGACTCCGTTCCTGCTGGCCTTCTTCCATGAGCGGACCGGCGGCGCCAGCCTCAAGGCCAACGTCGACCTGGTGCTGGCGAACGCACGCCTTGCCGGCCGGATCGCGGTGGCCGGGACCGGCGGCTGAGAGGTGACAGCGCAGTGACCGCGAGCCAACTCGTGACAGAGGTCAGTGGGCAGCGGGACGCCGTCGTCCTGCTGCTCGGTGACATCAACGTCGACCTGATTCTCGAGCTCGCCGAGTACCCACGGCCTGGTGGCGACGGCGTCGCATCGTCCCAGCGGATCGGGCTGGGCGGCTCGGCCGCCAACAGCGCCATCATGCTCCGCCGGTTGGGCCTGCGGCCCAGCATGCTCAGCGCGATCGGCGAGGACCGCTGGGCCGAGGTCGCGGTCGAGGCGCTGCGCGCCGAAGGGGTCGGCTTGGAGTACATCGTCCGCGACCCGCACGAGCCGACGTCGCTCAACGTGATCGGCGTGACGCCGGACGGGGAGCGCACCATGATGGCCTACCGCGGAGCGAACCCTCGGTATTCGCCGGCCCACCTGCCGGAAGAGGCGATCGCCGCCTGTGATTTCCTGCACGTGTCCGGCTACGCCTTCCTGCAGGCGCCGCAGTCGCTCGCCGCGGTCCGGGCGATCGAGGTGGCCACCGCGAACGGCGTGTCGGTCTCCCTCGACATCCCGGTGGATCCCGCCCGTCGTGAGCCGGCCACCATCCGGCGGTTGTTGAGGTACACCGATCTGCTGGTCGTCGGCGTTCCGGAGGCGCGGCAACTGGTCGGGACGGCCGAGCCGGCGGAGGCCTGCCGCAGGCTGTGCGACCTGGGGGCCAAGACCGTCGCGCTCAAGGTCGGCCGCGACGGCACCATCATCGCCACCGCCGACGAGTTGGTCGAGCTGCCCGGTCTGTCGGTGCGGACGGTCGACACGACCGGCGCCGGTGACTCGTTCTGCGCCGGCGCCATCGCGGCGGCGCTGGCCGCCCTGCCGCTGGCAAAGATCGGAGCGGTCGCCAACCTGCTCGGCGCCGCCGCCGTCGAGAAACCGGGGGCCGGACGGTCGCTGCCGACCCTCGACGAGTTGCGAACCGTCGAGCGGCGCCAGCCGATCCGTCGGTGAACGAGCACGGCGAGCCCGACCGGCATACTTTGCCGTCGATGTGACCGGCCGTGGCGTGCGGTGCTGCCGCCGGCCAGGTTACTGCGCTGTGTAATGTTGATCATCCGATAAGGGCCAATGGCGCCTGACCCGTGCGTGATCTTCGCGCCAGAGCTTTGGAGGACTGTGTGCGCGTACTAGCGCGACGACTGTCGATTTCGGCACTCTCAGTGGCTGTTGCGGTGGTGACGTTCGGGTCGCCCGCCCGCGCCGCGACGAACCCGTTCACCCCGGCACAAGCCTGCAACAACGACTTCGGCGGCTCGTGGGCCCAGGCTTCCGACGGTCACCGGTCGATCTACTCCGGCGGCACCAAGGTGGGCGACGTCTACCTGATGTACAACAGCGCAACCGGGTACAACTGTGTCGCCACCCTCAAGGCGGTGGCCGTCGGATCGACGACCGGGGTCGCCGCCAGTTTGCGAGTTGAGGGCAGCTCCTGGGCCACCGACTCGGGCAACTACAAGTACTACGCCGCGAAGCAGCGCGCTGCGCGGGACACCTGCGTCATGTACGAGGGAGAAGTCCTGTACGGCACGATGTGGGTGGGCAACGGTAGGTACACCTGGGGTAACTGCGGCTGAGCGGCCGTGAAACTGCGGGTGCGCGTGCGCGTACCCGCAGTCAACCCCGACCCGGGGGCGCGTGAAGCTGGTCGAGACCAAGGCTGCTGACCTGCGCCGACACGATAGCGTCGGGGCGATGCACACCCCTTCCGAACCAGCCGCCATGACCACCGCCGAACGCGCGATCGATGCTCGTTTCCGCGCGATCCTGGCGCGGCTGCCCCAGCGCGGACCGATCGGCTGGCTGATCGAGCTCGCGGTCTTCGGACTCAAACAGGCCTGGGCGTGCGTGTTCGGCGGGGCGATGCTGGCGGTCATCTTCGCGGCGCACCTCTGGTACCCGAGGGACGCGGTGTTCGCCCGCAACGACTTCCTGACTCTCGCCGCGATCGCCATCCAGATCGCCATGGTGGCCGGACGCCTGGAAACCCTGCGGGAACTGCGGGTAGTGGTCCTGTTCCACCTGGTCGGCACAGCCATGGAGTTGTTCAAGACCCACATCGGCTCGTGGTCCTACGCGCCCGACGGGATGCTGCGGCTCGGCGCGGTGCCCCTTTTCAGTGGCTTCATGTATGCCGCGGTCGGCTCCTACCTGGTCCGCGTCAACCGGCTGTTCGACCTGCGTTTCGCGCGCTACCCGAAACGCTGGGTGACGGCTGTCGTGGCCGTCGCCATCTATGCCAACTTCTTCACCAACCACTACGTCTTGGACCTCCGGTGGCTGCTCATCGCCGTCGTCGCCCTCGTGTTCGGGCGCTGTGTCATGCAGTTCCGCATCTTCCGGTTCCGTTGGCGCATGCCGCTCCTGCTCGCCTTCGTCCTCGTCGCCTTCTTCATCTGGCTCGCGGAGAACATCGCCACCTGGTCGCATGCCTGGCTCTACCCCAGCCAGCTGGGCGGTTGGCAGCCGGTTTCGCCGGCGAAGCTGGCCTCGTGGTTCCTCCTCATGATCATCTCGGTCGTGATGGTCACCTGGATCTCACCGCCGCAGCCGCCCGACGACCGGCAGCCGGCCACAGCGGTGGGCGCGGACGTGGCGGAGCTTCCTCCTGTCTCAGCGTCCCGGTCGCCGCGGTAGTCCGGTTCGATCAAGGGGCTGGCTCAGGCAGGACGGCGAAGTGATCCGGGGGAGCAGAGCGTACGCGGTGAGACCGACCGCCCCGCGAGGCCGCGCCGGCGTTGACACCTCGTGACACGATCATCGTGCCGGTGGCCGTACGGCCCACGGGCGCGACGCCCTGCGGCAATTGTCCGCCGATCGATCAAGGCATAGTAGATCGTCAATGTTAAATGGGCAATGCGGTGAGCTTGTGAATCACCTCGCTCAGTGAGGGCTGGTAGCCGAAACTGTTATTTGCTTGACTGTGCGGCGGTGCCGTAGAGAAGCAGCGGCATGACTGGAGGCTGTGCCGCGTGAGCAAACCGGATCCGGAAAAGACAGTCGGCAACGTGCACGAGGCACTCAGCCGGCCGCTGTTCAACCCCGTGTTGAAAGTGACGGTCGGCGAAGGAAAACTCGACTACGAGATCTACCTGCGCACCGCCGATCTGCTGCGGCTGCAGACACCCAGGTCTGAGCTCGTCGACGCGGACGAGCTCATGTTTCAGGTCGTGCATCAGGCGCAGGAACTGTGGCTGAAACTACTCGCCCACGAGGTGGCCGAGGTCGTCGACGATCTCGATGGTGATCGCCTGTGGGAAGTGACCGCCCGGCTGGACCGAGCTGTGCGGATCACGCACTGCCTGTCACATGAGCTTCGCGTGCTGGAGACCCTGACACCCGACACCTACCAGGTGATACGCCGGCATCTCGGTAACGGCAGCGGGCAGGAATCCCCCGGCTACAACGCCGTACGGGTGGCCGCGTCGTACGTCGCTGAGGCCCTGGACCGGCTCCTCGCGCGGCACGAGGTCGCGCTTGCCGATGTGTACGCCGGTCTCCGACCCGAACTGAAGCGGGTCTGCGAGCTCCTCGTCGACCTCGACGAGGGCTACCAGACGTGGCTGTTCACCCACTACTTGCTGGTGCGCCGGACGATCGGGGTGGGCCGGGACGTCGCGGCGCTGGACGGGGTGCCCACCCAGATTCTCGTCGGGCGGATGACCCAGCCACTGTTCCGGGCACTCTGGGCGGTCCGCAACCAGCTCACCGCCGAGTGGCGGCGGGAGGGCGGTCTGCCGCCCGGGGCAGACCGGGAAGCGCGGGTACCGGCGTGACCACCCAGCTACGGCACCACTTCCCTCTGCTCAAGACCTGCGTGTACCTGAACAGCAACTCCACCGGCGCGGTGCCGCGCGGGGCCGAGCCTGTCCTCCACCGGTACTGGGAGACGCTGTGCGGCTGGCGCGACGACGTGTGGGACGAGTGGCTCAACGAGCTGCGGGCCTACGGCGACGCCGTCGCGCGGTTCATTGGCGCTCCGCCGGGCAGCGTGGTCACCGACAGCAACGTCAGCACCCTCCTGGGTCGCATCGCCTCCTGTTTCGACTACCGTCCGCCCCGCAACCGGGTGGTCACGACGCACCTGGAGTTCCCCACGGTGCCGTTCATCTGGCGGGCGTTCGGCCGCTACGGCGCCCGACTCGACGTCGTCGACGCCGGCGGGCCCGGGTTCGACGAGGATGCCCTGGAGCGGCGGATCGACGAACGCACGCTGCTGGTGTGCGTGCCGCACGCCAGCTACGCCACCGGCGCGGTGATCGACCTGCCCCGTCTCGTCAAGCGCGCACACGACGTCGGCGCACTCGTTGTCGTCGACGCCTTCCAGACCATCGGCACGGTGCCGTTCGACGTGGAAGCGCTGGACGTCGACTTCGTCCTCGGCGGCGCACACAAATGGCTGTGCGGCGTCGGGACGGCGTTCCTGTACGTCCGGCCCGAGCTGCTGCCGACCCTGCGGCCGGCGGCGACGGGATGGTTCGCCGGCGACGCCGCGCTGACCTTCCGCCCTTCGTCGGACTGGGCCGGCGACGCCCGCCGGTTCGCCGGTGGAACCCCGTTCCCGCTCAGCGCCCAGATCTCCAGAGTCGGACTGGACCTGCTGGCCGGCGTGGGCATCGACGCCATCCGCGAGCACTCACTGAACTGCACCGAGCGGATAGTGCACCGGGCCACGGCCGCCGGCATCCCCGTGCTCGGCCCCACCGCGCCCGCGCAACGGGGCGGTGTCGTCTGCCTTGCCGTCCCGGACGGTGAGGCGGTCAAGCGCAGCCTCGGCCGGCGGCAGATGATCTGCAGCTGGCGAGGGGCCCTGCGGGTGGCCCCGCACATCTACAACACCCTCGACGAGGTCGACGCGTTCATGGACGCCCTTGAACTGGAGCTCCGGCAGGTCAGATCATGACCGGCACACCGCTGTCCCCCAGGGCACTCATGAGCCTGCTCGCCAACGGCGCCAAGGCCATCGACGTGCTGGAGACCGCCCTGAACATCGGGCTGCTCGACGCGCTGGAACCGGGCCCGGTGCGCCTCGGGCAGCTCAGCGCCCGCCTCGACCTGCGCCCGGGTCGGCTCTACAAGCTCCTTGACTGCCTGGAAAGCCTCGGTTTCGTGCACCGCGACGAGCGGACCGACGACATCAACGACACCGAGTACCGTGCCGTCCCAGGGCTCAAGAACGCCGTCGTCGAGGTGGTCGGGCCCGACGCGATCGAACGCGACCGCGACAAGTACCCGTGGCGGCAGCTGCACGGCAGGCTGGCGGAGACCCTTCGCGGGCAGCTCAGCATCACCGAGAACGACTTCGCCTGGCCACCGAGGACGGCAGCCCAGATCGCCGACTTCGAGAAGAGCATGGCGGCCGGCCTGGGCCCGATCATCGAGGCGTTCCGCACCCACGCACCCCGGCTCTGGCCCGACCGCCACCGGCTGCTGGACGTGGGAGGCGGCGACGGCACCCTCGCCACGTACCTGCTCGCTGATACGCCGGGCCTGGCCGTCGACGTCTACAACCTGCCCCCGGTCCAGCCCCTCGTCGACGAGACCCGGGCACGGTCCGGCCACGGAACCCGGCTCGGGTTCGTCGGCGGGGACTTCCTCACCGAAGCGCTGCCCACCGGCTACGACAGCATCGCGTTCGTCCGCGTCCTGCACGACTGGCCGACGCGCGTCGCCCACCGCCTGATCGAGAACGCCTACCAGGCGTTGCCGTCCGGCGGCCGCCTGCTCATCTGCGAGGAGTTCCGCACCTCGGAGCGGCTGGCCATGCAGTTCTTCTGGTCCTACTTCCTGATCGGCGTCGACAGTTGTGCCAGCCGCCTGCGGGAAACCACCTTCTACATCGGGGCGTTGCGACAGGCCGGCTTCGACGGGATCGAGGTGTTGCCCGGCCGGTTCGAACTGATCTCGGCACGTAAGCCGTGACCGGGCATCACGGCTGCGGCCCCAGGTCGAGGCGGCGGGTGAACGGGCGGCGGGTGAGGCTGTCGTACAACATCCGGGTGAGGGTGACGATGTCGAAGACCGGCACCCCGAGCCGGGCCTGGATCCGGTGCGCGAACGGCACCAGATCCGTGCACTCGATCACCAGCGCGCCGAGCTCCGGGTGGGCCCGGGCAAGGGCGTCCACCTGGTCGTCCACCTCGGCGGCCAGCCGGTCGACGTCGAGGGTGTCGCGGCGTCCCTCCAGCATCACCTCGCGGAACTCGCGTTGACCGGCCATGCCGGTGACCGCGAGTGGCACCTCCCGCGCCCCGACCGCGGCGAGGTGCCGGGGTGTCAGCGCCGCCTCGTCGGCGACCAGCAGCCCGACGGTGCGGTCCGGCCCGATCATCTGGTGCACCAGGGGTAGCTGGATCAGGCTGGAGGACCACAGCGGTACGTCCACCACGGCGGCCAGCTCCGCCTGGAAGAGCACGAGGAAACCGCACGCCCCGGTGATCCCCACGACGCCGGCGGCCTGCAGGTCCCGGGCGGCCTGGAGGAACGGCTCCAGCAGCGTCGGGTCGGCCTCGCGGACCAACCGGCGGGGGGTGGCGCCCCGGACCACCCGGTAGTGGACCGGGAAGTCGAAGGTGGCCGGGTTGCGGATGTGGCCGGGGATCTTGTCGAAGCTGGTGTCGAGGCAGAGCACCCCGATCGCCGGCCCATCGGTCATCGCGTCCTCCCGAACCGGTCCAAGGCGAACGTCTCCAGCGGCAGGTCGGGCGGCACGCCGCCGATGAGCTGGGCGAGCAGTTGGCCGCCGGCGGGGGCGAGGCCCATCCCGATGTGCCCGTGCCCGGTCGCCACGCTGACGTTGCCGTACGCCCCGGCCCGGCCGATCAGCGGCAGGCTGTCCGGGGTGCACGGTCGCAGCCCGCTCCAGACGTGCAGCCGCCGATCGGTGTCCAGCCCCGGCAGATACGCCCGCACCGTGCGCAGGATCCCGTCGACCCGTCGCGGCGACACCGAGGTGTCCAGACCGGACAGTTCCAGGGTGCCGCCGACGCGTACCCGGTCGCCCAGCGGCATCACCGCCACCTTGCCCTCGCTGAGCAGCAGGGGCCGGGTCGGCGTGCCCGGCCCGGCGGCGACGGTGACGGTGTAGCCCTTCGCGGGTTGCAGCATCAGCCCGACGCCGAGCGTACGGGCGCAGGCCAGCGACCACACCCCGGCGGCGATCACCACCTCGGCCGGGCGCAGGTCGCCCTGGCTGGTGCGGACGGCGCGTACCCGCCGCCCGGTCACCTCGAAGCCGCGAACCTCGGCGCCGGTGATGATCTCCACGCCCCGCTCCCGCAGGGCGCGGGCGAAGCCGACCAGGAAGGCGGGGATGCGCAGTGCGGCGCCCTCCTCGTTGAGCAGCGCCCCGGCGATGGCGAAGTCCACCCCGGGTTCCAGCCGGGCCAGCTCCGCCCGGTCCAGTTCGCGCAGCGGCACCCCGCGCTCGACCGCCGCGGGGATGCCGCGCCGGGCCTGCGCGTACCCCTGCTCGGTCTGGCAGGCCAGCACCATGCCGCGGGCGGTGAGGGTGTCGGCGAGGTCGCCGGCGCAGACCTCGTGGAGGATGGCCAGGCCGCGCTGCTTGAGCGCGAGCAGCACCTCGAACCCGGCGCGGGCGTGGCGCTCGGTGCAGTACCGCCGGAAGTGCCACAGCCAGGCGAGCAGCCCGACGTCCGGGCGCGGCCGGACGTGGAACGGGCTTTCCGGGTCGAGCAGCCAGCGCAGCCCTTTCGCCGGTACGCCCGGCTCGGCCAGCGGCGCAGAGCCCTGGGTGCCGACGAAGCCGGTGTTCCCGGCCGAGCAGGCCGCCGGATCGCCGACCTCGCCTCGGTCGACGACCGTGACGGTGTGCCCGGCGGCCCGCAGGAACCAGGCGCAGAACAGGCCGACGACACCCGCGCCGATGACCAGGACGTCAGGGTCGTGCCGGGCGGGCGTCGCCGTCATCGTGCTTCTCGCCCGTCAGATGGTGACGACGAAGAAGCAGGTGGGCAGGTTGACCACGACCCGCTCCCAGATCTGTGCGCACAGCGCCACTCCGGGCTCGGCGAACGTGCCGGGCGGCGGCTCGGCGAACCGGATCACCGACCGGCCGGCGTCGAACAGCAGCGCACCGTGGCCGAAGTCGCCGACGATCGCGGTGCCCGGGTCGACCAGCCGGGTCCGCACGACGAAGACGCCGTTGTCCTCCACGTCCCGCAGCAGGCTCCCGGAACCGAGCAGCCGGTAGTAGTCGGCCGGGTTGATGATCAGCCCGTCGGCGGTGCTGCCCATCTGCTCGACCTCGTTGCAGGCGGCCAGGATGGTGGAGGCGAACGGGCCGGGGTCGGTGAGCCGGCCGATGTCCGGCATGTTCAGCAGCCCGCCCTCGCCGCGGAGGATGGTGTGGTTCTCGGCGGTGGCCAGCCGTACGACGAGCCGGTAGTTGATGAACTGCTCGAAGCTGGCCGGGTCGTCCCAGAGCGTGTCGGGCACCTGCACCCAGGCGGTGGTGGTGAGCAGCGGGGGGATGGGGGAGCGGTGGAAGCGGTTGGCCGCCTCGCGGCGCAGGTCCGCGCCGTCGACGGTGGGGTCACCGGGGCGGGGTGGGCTCTCGTGCCAGTAGTGCTCCTGCGGCTCCCGGGACAGGTCCACCACCTTGAGCATGTTCCGGGACGGGTAGCGGGGCTTGCGCCGTGAGCTGGTCAGCGAGTCGGTGATGGTGACGTCGTAGTCGACGCGGGTGTCGAAGCCGTCCTTGGCGAACGCCTCGACGAACACCCCGCCGGGCGACATCTGGGTCTTCCGTTCGGCGACGACCTCGGCGATCGTCCGCTTGATCGTGTCGGTGCGTTGCATAATCCGGCTTCCCTCCCGTCAGGCCGGCTTGCGGGCGACGAACATGCCCCAGCCGAACTCGTCCCGGTCGATCGCGGCCTGGATCTCGTCGCAGGATTCCGCGAAGTTGCGGATCCAGGTCCGCGCCGCCTGGTCGTCGGTTGCGGCGGCCCGCTCCCGTGCGGTCCGGCCCAGCACCTGGTACGTCTGTCGGATGTGGTGGTCGAGGCTGCGCGCGACCACGTCGACGAAGCCGGCCCGCTGCAGCGCCTCCCGGTAGCCGTCCAGCGAGTAGCCGCTGTTCCAGCGCACCCGGTCGTAGACGTGCCGCCGGGCCGCCTCGCCGATCTCCGGCTTCGGTTGCAGGAAGTCGGCGATGGCCAGCACCCCGCCCGGAGCGAGCACCCGGAACATCTCGGCGTGGCTGCGCGGCTTGTCCGGCACCAGGAACAGCGCGTCCTGGCTGACCACGTGGGTGAAGGCCCCGTCGGCGTACGGCAGGGCGGTGGCCGAGCCGTGCCGGAACGCGACGGGCAGCCCGTCGCCCCGCTCGGCGAGCTTGCCCTGGGCGAAGCGGACCCGCTCGATGCTCAGGTCCAGGCCCGCACCGCGGCATCCGGTCCGCTCGGCCAGGCGCAGCAGGAAGTTCCCGCAGCCGCAGCCGACGTCGAGCACGTTCGCCGCGGCGTCGATGCCGGCGTCGGCGGCGAGGATGTCGGAGGTCCGGTCGGCGGCCGCCGCGTAGTCGGAGTCGGCGTCGTCGGCGAAGTAGCCGGTGTGCAGGACGCCCTCGCTGTCCCAGAAGCTGAGGTACGTCTGCGTGGTCTGGTCGAAGAACTCGGAGACGTCCCGCTCGGTGAACCGGCTGGTCGTGGACATGGGCACTCCTTGCTGCGGCGGGTCAGGCGTAGGTGTCCCTGCGGACCCCGGTCAGGTGGGGCAGCTCGGGACCGGTGGCGGCGGCGCCGCCGTCGATCAGGTGCACCCCGGCGGTCACGTAGGACGCCCGTTCGCTGGCCAGGAAGGCGGCCAGCGCCGCCACCTCCTCGGGGTGGGCCAGCCGGCCCAGCGCGCTGTGGTGCCCCATCGCACGCAGCCGGGCCTCGACGTCGCCGCCGTCACCGGCCAGCCAAGCCGCCGCGCGTTCCATCGGCGGCGTGCGCACCCCGCCGGGGGCGAGCACGTTGACGGTGACCCCGCTGCGGCCGACGTCGACGGCGAGGCCCTGGGCGAACCGCACCAGCGCCGCCCGGGTCACCCCGGACAGCGTCAGCGGACCGATCGGCACGCAGGCGGTCTCCGAGGCGACGAGCAGCAGCCGACCCCAGCCGGCGGCGCGCATGTGTGGCAGCGCGGCCAGCGAGACCCGGACCGCGGGCAGTAGCACCCGGTCGACGGCGTCGCGGTAGTCCGCCGCCTCGAACGCGGTGGCGGTGCCGATCGGCGGGCTGCCGCCGCTGACCAGCAGCACGTGCAGGCCGCCGAGGTCCGCGGCGACCTGGTCGACCCAGTGCGTGGCGGCGTCGGCGTCGGTCAGGTCCACCCGGCTGGCGCTGACCCGCCCGGTGGCGATCGCGGCCAGTTCCCGTTCGGCGGCGGCGAGCCGGTCCGGGTCGCGGCCGCAGACGGCCACGTGCGCGCCCTCGGCGGCGAACTCCCTGGCGCACGCCAGCCCGATGCCGCTGGTGCCGCCGGCGACGAGGGCCACCCGTCCCGTCAGCCCGAGATCCATGTCGGTCACCTCTCCGTCGCGTCGGCCGCCGATGACACCCCGCCGGCGTGCCGGGGCCTGCGGCCCGTCCCGCCGGCCTGGTAGCCGTACCGGGTGAACAGCGGCCAGGCCAGCGCGGTCACCGCCAGCCGTTGGCCGCGGGTCAGCGTCCGCCGCCACGCGTCGTCGGCGTCCCGCACGGTGGTGGGGCCGGTGCGGAACCGGTCCGGGTTGCCGGTCACCGTGTGGTTGCCGTGCAGCTCGACGGTGCGGTCGCGGACCGGGTTGCCGGCCGGGTCGGCCCCGACCAGCCGGAGCAGCGCGTCGACGGTGGCGGCCGGGTCGGCGATGAACTCCTCGTACCGCAGGAACATCGACCGCTGCGGGTGCCGGCGGGTGATCGCCGCCGAGGCCAGGTTGAACCCGTGCCAGTACGCGGTGCTGCGCGCGGCCGACATGGCGTAGACGTACTCTTTCGGCTCGCGCCACGAGTGCGCCACCGCGCGGGGGTCGCGTACCAGGTGCAGGTAGTACGTGGTGATCCCGGGGACGTGCGGCAGCAACGCCGCCTCGCCGGGGATCTTGGTGCTGTCCACGATGACGTGCGCGCCGGTCCGCTCGGCGACCGCCCGGTAGACCCTGCTCATCAGTGCCGCGTGCGTCCGGGTCGGCTCGTCGTACGCGCCCCGGCGCAGCAGCCGCCAGGTGTGCCGGGTGCGGACCCGGGTGCGCTGCCGCCGGATGACCTCGGCGGCGTGCGCCTCCAGCGAGCCGCCGGCGGGCATGCCGATCGGCAGGATCTCGGACCACAGCGGACAGTCGGTCAGTCGGCCACCGCAGCCGCAGCGGTCGTTCACCCCCCGGCCGGTGGCGTTCTTCCACAGAAAGTGCAGTTCGCCGACGTGCAGGAAGCCGGGCACCTCGCCCAGGACGTTGCCGATGATGGTGCTGCCGTTGCGGCACCATCCGGTGATGCTGAGCACGGTCAGCGACTCGTTCATGCGACCACCTCCGCTGTTGGCGCCGGGGCCGGGCGGCCGATCCGTACCGCCATCACCGCCGCCACCGCGGCACACGCCGCCCCGGCGGCGAAGACCGCCGGATAACCGAGCCCGGCGGCGACCAGGCCGGTCAACGGACCCCACACCGCCAGGCCGAGGTCCCAGAAGGACGTGTACGCCCCGATCGCGGCGCCCTGCCGGGCCGGGTCCGTCCGGTTGAGCACCATCAGCGCCAGCGACGGGTGCAGCAGGGAGAACCCGACGCCCATGACGACGCCGCCGGCCACGGCGACGGGCAGGTTCGGCGCAACCGCGATGACCAGCAGGCCGGCCGCCTCGCCGACGCCGCACCACGCGGCCACCCGCCGGGGGCCGAGCCGGTCGGGCAGGTGGCCGATGACCAGACGGGTGCCGGCGTAGACGGCGCTGAAACAGCTCAGCACCACCACGCCGTGCCCGACGCCCCGGGACTGCAGATGCAGCACCACGAACGCGGCCAGGCCGGCGTATCCGGCGGCGCCGAAGGTGAGCGCGACGCCGGGCAGCAGCGCCGGTCGCACGAGCAGCCCGCCGCTCCCGCCCGTCGGAGCGGTCCGCGGCGCCGGCGCCAGGGCGACCAGCCCGGCGGCGAGCAGTGGCGCGGCGGCGCTGAGCGCCCACACCGCCGGATAGCCGGCCGGCTGCACGCTGGCGCCGAGGAAGGTGCCGGCCGCGATGCCGCCCCACATGCTCACCCCGTACAGGCCGATGAGCTGTCCGCGCCGGCTGTGCGGGGCGAGGGAGACGGTCCACACCGCTCCCGCGGTGAACAGCGCGGCCTCGCCGGCACCGAGCAGCAACCGGACCGTCACCAGTGCCGGCACGTTGAGCGGTGCCAGGTAGAGCAGGCCGCCGGCGGCCAGCACGAGCGCTCCGACCAGCATCACGGTGCGGTGCCCGAACCGGTCGGCGAACGCCCCGGCAACCGGACGCACCAGCAGCGCGGTCACCGCGGTGCCGGTGACGACCAGCCCGACGACGAGATCACCGGCCTGGTGGCGCTCGCGCAGGAAGTCGGGGAGCACCGGGATCACCGCGGTCAGCCCGAGGTAGCCGGCGAACAGCCCCCCGAAGATGCCGACCAGGGCCAGCCGGGGCAGGCGGCCCTCCCGCGTGTCTGCGGCGGTCATGGGCGTAGCGGCCGGGCCGGCGCGGCGTCGCGGGCGGCGGCCACCTTGCGGACCGCCCGCACCAGGTCGTCGCAGTCGTCGAGAGTGAGGTTGGAGGACAGCGGCACGTCAACGGTCTCCGCCAGCAGCCGGGCGGTGCATGGCAGCAGCGCCCGGACATCGGCCGGGTCGGCGCCGCCGTACAGGAAGCGCCAGTTCCAGAAGGCGCGGACGTTGAGGTCGTCGTCGGCGCCGATGTTGCGGGCGCCGACGCCCTCCGCCCGCAGCGCGCGGGCGAACCAACCCGCGTCGCCGCCGGGCACCCGGAACACGAACGCCTCGCCAAGGTACGCGCCGGGCGCGACCGGCCGGCGGACCGCGATGCCGGCCAGGTCGGCCAGGGCAGTGGCGACGTGGGCGTAGTTGCGGTGGAACAGGGCCAGCCGTTGGGGCAGCCTGGCCAGTTCGGCGCGGAGCAGGGCGGCCCGGATCTCGTCCATCCGCATGCTGAGCAGGGGCAGGTCGAGGCCGGTGAGCGGCGGTTCGGCGTCCGGGAAATGCCGCCGCAGGCGCCCCTCGTACGCCCCGGACAGGGCGACCGCGCGGGCGAACAGAGTGCTGTCGTCGGTGACCAGGAACCCACCCTCGCCGCAGTTGAGCGCCTTGTCGGACTGGGTGCTGAAGGCTCCGGCGGCGCCGAACGTGCCGAGCTTGCGGCCGTTGAGTTCCGCCCCGAGCGCCGGAACGGCGTCCTCGATCAGCGGCACCCCCATCTCGGCGGCGAAGGCCGCGAGAGCCTCGACGTCTGCGGCGAAGCCGCGCATGTGTACCGCCACGATGGCCCGGATCTCCGGCCGCCACCGCCGGCGCAGGTCATCGAGATCCATCCGCAGGTCCTCGTCGACCTCGACCAGAAACGGCCGGCAGCCGGCCAGCACAATCGCGCTGGGCGTGGCGACGAAAGTGAATCCCGGGCAGGCGACCAATGATCCGTTCGGCACCGTCGCGCCCATGATGGCCAGCGCCAGGGCAGCGGTGCCGCTCGAAACCGCGAGAGCGTGTCGGGTGCCGAAATAGCGGCACAACTCGTCCTCGAACCGGCCGCATTCGGTTTCGTTCTGCGGGCGATGGTCGTATCGGAAGTAGAGATGACTTCGGACGGCACGAAAAGCGGCTTCCTCATCCTCCGGGTGGACGAAGACAGCGCCCTTGTCGTACGTGGGCCAGGCGGTGTGACGGACCGGGCTGCCGCCGTGGAGGGCGAGCTGTCTGCCTGGTTCGGCGCTGTGTGACGCCGGCATCGGCCGGGTCGGCGCGGGAGCTTCGTTGTTCCCGTTCACCAGCGGCTCCTCGGGGCAGCGGCGGCTTTCCGATTCGCGTGACCGGATCTGCCCGCCGCGTCAGGGGCGGGACGAGCCGGGTGGTCGCGGTCGGAGACGCAATCCCGTCGAGGACCAGGAAGCCGCCGGATCCGACATTGACCGGGTCGCAGATCCAGTGACCAATATGATTGCCCTTCGGGTCCGACACGTCAACCATGCATTCACAAAGATGCGCGGCCGGCCGCTCGTCGGACCGCTGCTATGTGGATGCTCGATCGGCCGCGCCGGCGACAAATGCGAATTGTCGCCTGTGGATGCCGAACGCGACCGACGCATCGTGGCGCCGCTCCGCTGCCGGCTCTCGACCCGGGCCCTCGCCTGGCCGAACGCGGCCGACGTCACCCGCCGCGCCAGCGACCAGCCGGTGCTGGCCCCGGGGTCGGATCGGTTCCGGCAGCGGCACGTCGTGGCTCGAGATGCGCGTCGCAGTGACCGGTGGATGGGCCGGCGGAGAGCCATGCCGCGCCCCCCGCACCCCTAGCATTCGGCGGCCTGTCAGGCACCTTCCAAATTGCTCACCTGGTTCAGCAACTTATCGACCCGGCCCGAGCGTCTCTACAAGCGACAGTCAAGGCGGACTGCTCGAATGAACGGGGAGGCCTATGCGTTCCAGCAGAAGCACAAGAGCATTGCTGGCCGGGGGGATCGTCGCTGCGTTGCTGGCGGGCGCGCCCGGCACCGCGGGCGCCAAGCAGGCGGCCGCACCTCAAGCGGCCAAGTCCGCGCCGGCCACGGGAGAGGCTCGGACCGTGACGCTGATCAGCGGTGACCGGGTGACCGTGCTCGGCAACGGCCGCGTCAGCGCCACGCCGCGAAAGGGCGTCACGTTCCACAGCTACCGGACCGGGGGACACCAGTACCTCATCCCGTCCGACGCCGTGCCGCTGCTCCGGGCAGACCGGCTCGACCAGCGGCTGTTCGACCTGACCGAACTGCTCGCAGCGCAGGCCACAAGCCCGTCGTCGCTGCGCCTGATCGTCTCCGGCGCCACCACGGCACCCGGCCTGTCCGCCCAGCGGCGACTTCCCGCGGTGCAGGGCTTCACCGCCGAGACGCCCATCGCGTCGCTCGCCGACCGCTGGCAGGCGACCCGCACCGGCCTGACCAGGGGCAAGATCTGGCTCGACGCCGTACGCAAACCCGCGCTGGACCAGAGCGTCCCGCTGATCGGCGCGCCCGCGGCCTGGTCCGCCGGCTTCGACGGCACCGGCGTCCGCGTCGCCGTACTCGACACTGGCATCGACACCGCGCACCCTGACCTGGCCGGGAAGATCTCCGCACGGCAGAACTTCACCGAGGGCGAGGAGGACGACCGCGACCACGTCGGCCACGGCACCCACGTCGCGTCCACCATCGCGGGCAGCGGCGCCGGCTCCGGCGGGAAGTACAAGGGCGCCGCTCCCGGCGCGTCCCTGCTCGACGGCAAGGTCTGCGTCGAGTTCGGCTGCCTGGAGTCATGGATCGTGGCCGGCATGCAGTGGGCCGCCGAGTCCGGGGCGGACGTGGTCAACATGAGCCTCGGCGGACCGAACACCCCCGAGGTCGACCCGCTCGAGCAGGCCGTCAACAGCCTGACCGCGCAGCACGGCACGCTGTTCGTCATCGCGGCGGGCAACGACGGCGCGGACGACACCGTGGGCTCCCCGGCCACCGCCGAGGCGGCGCTGGCCGTCGCGGCCTTCACCAAGTCCGACGAACTCGCCGAGTTCTCCAGCCGGGGCCCCAGCGCCGACGGCTGGGCCGTCAAGCCCGAGATCGCCGCGCCCGGCGTCGACATCGTCGCAGCGCGCAGCAAGGACGGCTTCCTCGGCGAACCGGGTCAGCTCTACATGCCGCTGGACGGCACCTCGATGGCCACCCCGCACGTCGCGGGCGCGGCCGCGCTGCTGAGCCAGGCGCACCCGCAGTGGACCCCCGCCCAGCTCAAGGCGGCGCTCATGGCCTCCGCCAAGCCGGCCAGCGGCGTCGGCGTGTTCGCGCAGGGAGCGGGTCGGGTGGACGTGGCTCGAGCGATCACCCAACAGGTCACGACCACGCCGACGTCGGTGACGTTCGGGTTGCAGGAGTGGCCGCACGCCGACGACGACGTGCGCAGCAGCGTCGTCACCTACCACAACGGCGGCAACTCCGCGGTGACCCTGCAGCTCGCGCTGACCACCGCCGCGCCGGCCGGAATCTTCTCACTCAGCGCCGACACGGTGACCGTGCCGGCCGGCGGGCAGGCCTCGGTGACGCTCACCGCCGACACCCGCCAGGGCGGCGACGTGACCGGCGGCCTGGGCGGCCAGGTCACCGCGACCGCGGCAGGCGTCTCGGTGCAGACGCCCTTCGGCGTGGTACGCGAGGAGCTCAAGCACCCGGTGAAGGTCACCGCGACCGAGCGTGACGGCGACCCGGCCGAACGCGCGTTCACGGTGATCCTGAGCAAGACCGACCGCCGGGAGTACCTGACCTTCGGCGCGAGCGCCGACCTGCGCCTGCCGCCCGGCGAGTACTTCGCGTTCAGCTGGGTCAACGAGCAGAACGGGGACAGCTACAGCACCTCGCAGCTGGTGTATCCGAAACTCTCGGTCAGCGGACCGGACACGGTGGCGATGGACGCCCGCGGCGCGAAGGGCTTCGACGTCACGGTGCCCGACCCGAAGGCGGTGCCCCTGCTGACGTCGTACGGCGCGAGCTATGTCGAAGGCGCGAACTTCGGCCTGGAAGTCGGGGTCTTGGGCAGCGACTTCACCTCGATGTTCGCCAAACTGGTCGGGCCCAAGCCGGCGAAGGGCCTGAGCTCCCAGCTCACCGGCACCCTGGCCGAGGTGGACGAGCAGGGCGACCCGACCCGTTCGCGGTACGTCTACAACGTCGGCTGGCACAGCAAGAACGACCTGCTCGGCGGGCTGGTCAAGCACCTGCGGCCGCAGGACCTGGCCACAGTGAAGGCCTCGTACGCGGCGGCGGCGGCGGGCACCAACGGCGTGAAGCTGTCCTTCCTCGCCCCACCGGGCGGCAGCGGCGGCTGGGCGACCGGCTGGCCCACCCCGCTCCCGTTCACTCGCACGGAGCTCTACGCGGGTGACGCGCCATGGCAGAACGAGTTGATCGTGGAGCTGCCGGCCGAGGGTGAGGATTGGCCGGAACTGCTGACCGACCAGGGCGCGCTGGCCACGTACCGCGCGGGGGTCACCTATCAGGAGCAGTGGAACAAGGGTGTGTTCGGGCCGAGCGTGGCGCCGTTCTTCCCCGGCGCCGTGCCGGCGCTGCGTGAGGGCGACGTCATGTTCATCTCACCCACGCTGCTCGGCGACGGCCAGGGACGCGCCGGCTTCGGGAGGATCACCTCGGGGCACGGGGCGCTCTACCGCAACGGCACGCTGATCGCCGAGTCCAACCAGGCTCCGAGCGTGTTCGCCGAGGACGTGGCGCCGGGCGGGGCGACGTTCCGCTTCGACGGCAGCCTGGAGCGCGACACGCGCCTGACCACCAAGGTGTCGGTCAGCTGGACGTTCCGCTCAGCGCACACCGACAGGCTCAAGGCGCTGCCGCTGACCGCGGTCAGCTTCGCGCCGCTGCTTGACGACCACAACGTCGGCAAGGCCGGCAACCTGGGCGTCTACCCGGCGACGATCACCCAGACCGAAGGCTCGGGACGTGTGGTCAAGCTGGCCGTGCAGGTGTCGTACGACGACGGGAAAACCTGGACGAAGGCGCCGGTGCTGAACCACGGCGGGTCGTGGCAGGTGTCGGTGCCGCACCCGAAGGCGGGCTTCGTGTCGCTCAAGGCCTCGGGCTCGGACGCGATGGGCAACACCTTCGACCAGACCGTCATCCGGGCGTACGAGCTGCGCTGATCATCCGTACGAAGCGGCCCCGGCGACCATCACCGGTCGCCGGGGCCGCTTCCTCTGCTGGATCAGAAGTTGAGCGTGTAGAGCAGTCGGTTGGGGGTACCGCTGCCCGGCGACGACACCACACCGGTCGTGGCGTTGCTGTTGATTGCCGATGCCACCGTCGCCGGTGACGCCGACGGGTTGTTGGCCAGGTAGAGCGCCGCCGCGCCCGCCACATGCGGCGTTGCCATCGAGGTGCCGCTGATCGTGTTGGTGCCGCTGTCGCCGGAGTTCCAGGACGACGCGATGTCCACACCCGGCGCGAACAGGTCGACGCAGGTGCCGTAGTTCGCCCACGACGCCTTCTTGTCGGTGCTGTCGGTCGCCGAGACCGTCACCGCCTCCAGGACCCGGGCCGGGGAGGAATTGCAGGCGTTCTGCGGCAGGCCGAGGAAGTTGCCGTTACCGGCCGCGATCGCGTACGTCACACCGGCCGCGATCGACCTCCTGACGGCGTTGTCCAGCGTGGTGTCCGCACCGCCGCCGAGAGACATGTTCGCGACCATCGGCTGGCTCGGGTTGCTGTTCTTCTGTGCGGTCACCCAGTCGATACCCGCCACCACACCGGAGGTGCTTCCACTGCCCGAGCAGTTGAGCACCTTGACGGCGATGAGGCTGACGCCCTTGGCCACGCCGTAGGATGCGCCGCCGACCGTACCGGCGACGTGCGTGCCGTGCCCGTTGCAGTCGGTGTTGTTGCCGTCCCCGGTCGTGTTCGTACCCCAGGCCGCCCGGCCGCCGAAGTCGGTGTGGGAGATCCGGATACCGGTGTCGATGATGTACACCTTCACGTTGGTCGCCGTGGTGTTGTAGGTGTAGGAGCCGCTCAACGGCCGGTTGCGCTGGTCGATGCGGTCCAGACCCCACGACGGCGGGCTGGTCTGCGTCGCGGTGCTGGTGAAGACGCCGTCCTGCTGCACGTATGCCACCCGCGGGTCGGCGGCGAGCCGGCGTGCCTGCCGCTCCGACATGCGGCCGGAAAAGCCGTTCAGCACGCTGTGGTACTGGTGGGTCACGGACGCGCCGTGCTTACCGGCGACGGCGCTCGCCTGGTCACCCGCGCCATCTTTCAGCACCACGATGTAGCTACCCGCTACCGACGCACCGGCCGCAGCCCTGACCGTGCCTTCCGCTGGAGCGGCGCTTGCCGCAGTGCCAACGCCGATCGCGGCGGTCGTGACCACCGCAGCGAATCCGACTGCCAGAAACCTCCTGGCGCATGCGGAATCTGCCATCTGCTTCCTCCCCTTCCGGTCCCCTCTGGAGCACCGACCGGCTGATCAGCTACTCAACCAATCGATGGAAGGAAGTTAGCTGTTTGGTCAACGGATCGGAAGACTTGCATGTTGCCGGAGGTGGTCCCACGCGAAGACGGGGGTATATGTCCTGGGCCGCGCTGGCCCAGGGCGAGCGGACGGGGCGCCTGCTTGTTGCAGTGCACACCGCCAGCAATCAGCCACCCGCCGAACCGTGCGCGCTGGCCCGGCGGGATCGGATCAGAGGTGCCCGGTGTCGTTGAAGCAGACCAGGGTCGACGGTCGGTCGGTGTCCCACTGCACGATGGTCAGCCCGCAGTTCTCCTGGTTGAGGCCCATCCACCGCCAGGTCGGAGCGTCGAGGACGTGCCGGACGAACCAGCCGATCACGAAGTTGTGCGTGATCACGAGCTCCTGCCGGTCCTCGCCGTCGGCGGTACCGAAGTGCTCGACGGCGGCCTGCAATCCGGCAGCGTCCTCGTCGCGCTCCTCGCTCGGCACCCGGTCCAGCCAGGGGAGAAAGCGTTCGGGGTACTCGCTGCGGTGTTCGACGGAGGGCACCGGCGTTCGATCCATGGCGAAGTCGCAGCCGTGCCGTGGGACGTCTGGCAGGTAGTCGGCGATCACGTCCGCGGTCTGGACCGCCCGGGGAAGCTGGCTGTGGTGGATCGCCGAGAACGGGATGCCCTTCAGCCGTCGGCCGAGCCGATCTGCCTGATGGCGGCCAAGTTCGGAGAGGCCGCCTTCTGCCGTATGGCCGAGCGTTGGGTCCTGCTCGCCGTGACGAACCAGGTACAAGAGCGTGCGAGCCATCGTTGCTGTCCCTTCGGTCGGGCCGGCGTTCCAGACGATCATGGCAAACGTCAGGTGGATTGGAGGTCAAGCAGCCTCAGGAGGCAGGCCCCGGTCGCCGACGGCAGCCGGCCCTGCCTGAGGGAGTGCCGTGTCGGCAGGCGATGATCGTGCAATGGGCATTCCAGTACCCCTGCGCGAGTCGTTGCACGATCCGGCATTCTGGGCGCGGTACACCTTCGCGGCGGAGGACGGCCCCGGCGCCGATCGGCTCGGCGTCCTAGCGGAGCTGCTCGACGAAGATGACGATGAAGATGACGAGCGGGACAGCGCGCTCAACGTCACCTTCGACGTCGGTGGCGGCCATCTCGTCCTGCTCGACGTCGACACCCGGCTCGGCTCGTACGAGCTGGGCATCACCGGACCGGGTTTCGCCGAGCCTGCCGAGCTGGGGTGGGACGACCTGGCGCACTGGCACCCGTACGCGCTGCGCTGGTCGGAGGTCGACCTGATCTGCAGGGCAGTCGCCGTGCGGGATCCACTGCTGTCGCACCCCGGTGCGCCGATCGCCTTGCTCTGCCGGTTCGCCGCAGTCTTCGAGGACGACGACGTGGACGCCGCCGTTGCCAGCGTGGACGCGGCGTACGGCGCGCTGCGGCCCCGGGGCTGGGACGGCTACTGGCCCAGTGGCGCCGACTGGCTCGAACGCGCCGACTTCCGCGGCCAACAGGTGGTGTGGCACCGCGACGAGGCAGGCAACCGGTGGGCTGAGCAAGACGACGACCACGACGCCGACTTCTACAGCACCCGGGTAACACCGCCAACGGAGGCCGAGGAGCGGTTTCCGCATACCCGGCTCAGGAAGCTGCTGGCCGCCGCCGCGACCACGGTATCGACCGGGTGCCGACCCTAACCCGTTGAAAGCTCCGCGAAGGCCACGCCAGGATGTCGTGCCCTCGCCGGTGCCGAGAGCGCTGTCATGCGCAGGTCAGTGCGGCGGCGAACGTCTCCTGGTTGGCCTCGAAGTAGGCGAGTTCGCGTTGGGTCCAGGCGAGCACTTCGGCAGAGCGTGCGCGCGGGTTCGAGGCCGCTCCGTCCTCGAGGATGTCTCGCCAGAATGCCTCATTGCGGCGCAACCGCCCGCAGATGGCGGCCGGCAGACGGCCACAGTCGGTCGGATCTAGGCCGTAGGCGTCTGCCAGGGTCCGCACCTGGCGGGCCTGTTCTATCGCGGGCCCCCGGTCGGGCCGCGACGAGATGCACCACGCCCACGCCATGTATCCCACGTCCTCCAACGGCTGGCCAGGCGCCGCGAAGTCGAAGTCGATCCACGCGACCGGCTGGCCGTCGCGGAAAACCGTGTTGTTCAGGGCGACGCAGGCGAGGCGGGACGGCGCACCGTGTCGCCAACCCGGACCACACCAGCCGTCAAGCGCCCGCCGGCCAGGGGTTGCTCCACGTCATGCTCACTGCCCGGGCCCATTCCGCGACCCTAACGGCCGCGGACACTGAGTCATCTTGTAGACGGGTGGGCTCAGCTCTTGACCGAGCCTGCCATCAGCCCGCCGATGAACCAGCGGCCCAGCACGATGTACACAAGCAGGGTCGGCAGCGACGTGATGAGCGCCCCTGCCATCGAGGCCGCGTAGTCCGGGGACTGAGCGCCGGCCAGCGCGTTCAGCGCGATGGTGATGGGTCCGTTGCGGGTGTTCGACATGAAGATGGCGAACAGGTAGTCGTTCCAGGCCGAGGTGAACTGCCAGATGATGGTCACCACGAAGCCGGGCGCGGACAGCGGCAGGATCACCGAGGCGAACGTGCGCAGCATCCCGGCCCCGTCGACCCGGCTCGCCTCGATGAGCTCGACCGGCACGGTGGTGGCGTAGTAGTTGCGGAAGATCAGCGTGCAGATCGGGATGCCGTACACGCAGTGGACGAACACCAGCGTCGGGATGCCGGGCGGGAGTCCGATCTCGTGCACGATCTGACGCAGCGGGATCATGACCGCCTGGTAGGGAATGAACATGCCGAACAGGATGAGCGTGAACACCACGTCGGCACCCGGGAACCGCCACCGCGACAGCACGAAGCCGTTGGCCGCGCCGAGCGCCGAGGAGATGAGCGCCACCGGGACCGCCAGCTCGAAGGTCCGGATGAACGACGGCCGCAGCGCGGTCCACGCCTTCTCCCAGGACCCGAACGTCCACTCCGTCGGCAGGTTCCACTGGCCGTTGACGCCGATCTCCCGCCCCGACTTGAGGCTGGTGACCAGCAGTACGTAGGCGGGCATCAGGACGATGACCAGGAAGATGACCAGGAGCGCATACGTCGCGGCGCGGCCCACCGGTGAGCGCCGGTTGATTCCGCCGCGTGGCCTGCGGGCCAGCGGCTTGCTGATCGACGCCTCCGGCGCGGGCGTGACGGTGCTGGCGCTCATGAACGACGCTCCACCCGGTTGTTGTAGACGAGGTAGGGCACGATCACCACGGCGACGAGCAGCAGAAGGATGATCGAGATCGCGGCGGCCTTGGCGTAGTCGCTGGTGAGCAGCGTCTGCCAGACGTAGACCGCGGGGACCTCGGTGATCCACTGGGCGCCCGAGACCGACATGATGAGGTCGAACATCTTCATCGACATGTGCCCGAGGATGATCATGGCGGACAGGGCGGTCGGCGTCAGCTGCGGGAAGATCACGTGCCGGTACAACTGGTAGGTGCTCGCCCCGTCCATCGCCGCCGCTTCGCGCAGGTCGGCCGGGATGCCGCGGAACCCGGACAGGAACAGCGCCATCACGTAGCCCGACAGCTGCCAGATCGCCGGCAGCGCCATGGCCGCCATGCCCCAGTCGGGGTCGGTCCACCACGGGTTCTCCAGGAAGCCCAGGTGCAGGTCGTGGAAGATCCGGTTGAGGCCACCGGCCTGGTCGCCCGTGCCGGAGTTCATCAGCCAGCGCCACACCACGCCGGACGCGACGAACGACACCGCCATCGGAAACAGATACACGGCGCGGAAGAAACCTTCGCCCCGCACGCCCCGCTCCAGCAGGAACGCCCACAGCACGCCCATCAGCAGGGCCCCGACAATGAACACGACGGTGAAGATCAGCAGGTTCTTCAGCGAGTGGGTGAAGCGGCCGTTGATGTCCTCGGTGAACAGGGCGAGGAAGTTCGACAAGCCGACGAAGCCCTTGTTGCCCAGGGCGTCGTGCTCGTCGGACAGTGACAGCTTCACGGTCCAGCCGATCAGCCCGTAGACGAAGACGGCCAGCACGATCAGCGACGGGGAGACCAGCAGCAGACCCGGCAACCAACGGCGCAGTCGGGCCCGCCGTGCTCCCGGGCTCGGTCTCGGTCGGGTCCGCGGCGGCGTCGGCGTGGCGGTTCTCGTGGTCACCGGTCCTCCATCATGGACGACGCGTCGGGACAGGTCGGGGGACCTGTCCCAACGCCGCCGTCGGTTCTACTTGCTCGCGTACTGCTTCGCAGCGGCGACGAGGGCACTCTGCAGCGCCGCGACGTCACCGTCGCTGGAGAACTTGCCCTGCGCCGAGGCCACCGCGCCCTGCCAGCCCTGCGAGCAGGCCGAGCCGTGCGGGCAGGACGGGACGGGCTTGCCCTTGGCCCAGTCGGCGATCGCGGCCTGCTGGTAGGCGGGGTAGTCCGTGGCGTTGGCGTCGGTGCGGGCCGGGATCGAGCCCTTCTTGGTGTTGAAGGCCTTCTGTCCAGCGGCGCTGCCCAGCGTCTTCAGCCAGCACTTGGTGCCCTCGGGGTTCTTCGCGTTCTTGGGCAGCACGAACGAGTCGGCCAGCCATTGGTAGGCGTCGCCGTTGCCCGGGAAGACCGAGTAGTTGTAGTCCTTGAAGCCCTTGGCGTCGAGGTCGGCGGCCTCCCAGTCGCCCATGAGCTGGTAGGCGGCCTTGCCCTCCATGACGAGCTTCTCGGCGTCGGTCCAGTCGAAGGTGTCGCGGTCCTTGTTGCTGTACGACAGCAGCTTCTTGTAGTCATTGATCGCGTCGGTGATGTCCGCGCCGGCCCAGTCGGTCTGGCCGGTCCAGAGGCCGCTGAACTTCTCCGGCCCCAGCTTCGAGATCAGCACCGCCTCGAAGAGCATCTGCTGCGTCCAGTCCTTGCCGAGCGCGAGCGGCGCCGCAATCCCCTTGGCCTTGAGCGTGTCGAGCTGGGAGAAGAACTCCGGCAGCGTCGTCGCCGGGGCGGTGATGCCGGCCTGAGCCAGCACGGTCTTGTTTCCCCACAGCACGTTGGCACGGTGGATGTTGGCCGGCACCGAGTAGATCTTGCCGTCGACGGTCAGGCTGTCGACGAGTCCCTTGGGGAATGCCGAGTCCAGCCCCCACTCCTTGTACTCCGCGCTGAGGTCCTCGATCTGACCGGCCTTGATGTAGTCGGTCAACTCGGCGCCGGCATGGGCCTGGAAGGTGTCCGGCGGGTCGTTCTGTTGCAGCCGTGAGGCCAGGACCTGCTTGGCGTTGGACCCCGCACCGCCCGCGACCGCGCCGTTGACGAACTCGTACTGCGCGCAGTCGGTCTTGAACTGGGCGACCAAGCCGTCGAGGCCGGCCTTCTCGCCGCCGTCGGCCCACCAGGTGAAGACCTCGACCTTCTTGCTGCCGGCTCCGCCGTCGCCGTCGTCGGCGCCGCAGCCGCTCGCCAGCAGGGCGAGCGCCATGCCGGCCGCGGCAACGGCCGTGCGAGTGCGCAAGCGCATACGTCCTCCATCAGGTTCTCGTGGGTGTGGGGCTGTGATGGAACATGTCCAAGCTTGGTAGAAACGTCTACTGTGACCCTCGCGCTGTCGCCTGAGTTGTGTCAACTGTTGGCAATCAAAATGTGATCCCGTGGCAATGCTCCGGCCAGCTCGGCTGGTTTTGTCGATTCTTGACAGAACTCTGGCGCGGACAGGAAGATTCGCGCCGTGGCCAGGCAGCGGATCGACCCGCGGACCCTGTGGCGCCCCGGCGCCCCCGCGATCGTGCGTCGCGTGGCCACGACTCTGCGGGTGTACGGACCGAGCACTCGGGCCGAGTTGGTCGCGCTCAGCGGTCTGTCCCGGACCACCGTCTCGGCTGCCCTGGCCGACCTCGGCGCCGCCGGTCTCATCGGCGAGCGCTCCAGCACGCACGGCCCCTCCGGCGGCGGCCGGCCCGCCTCGGTCGTCCGGCTGACCCGTCGCGCCGGGCTCGCCGCCGGCATCGACATCGGCCGCCGCCACGTCCGGCTTGCCCTCGCCGACCTCGCGCACGAGGTGCTCAGCGAGCACGAGACCCGCACCGACTTCGACCTCGACGACCGGCCGGACGACGCGCTCGCGACGGCCGTCGGCCTGTTCGACGCCGCCCTTGCCGGCATCGCCGCCGGCCGCGACGACATCGTCGCCGTCGGTCTCGGCGTGCCGGCCCCGATCACCCGCGATCGGCGTATCGGCTCTCCACCGATGCTGCCCGGCTGGGCCGGCCTGCGTCCGGCCGACGCGTTCGCCGACCTGCTCGGCCGGCCTGTCCGGGCCGAGAACGACGCCAACCTCGGCGCGCTCGGCGAGTACGTCTGGGGTGCCGGCCGCGGCTGCAGCGATCTCGTCTACGTGAAGCTGGCCACCGGGGTCGGCGCCGGCATCGTGCTGGACGGCCGGTTGTATCGCGGCGCCGCCGGCACGGCCGGGGAGCTCGGTCACGTCACCCTCGACGCCCGGGGCGCAGTCTGCCGCTGCGGCAACCGCGGCTGTGTCGAGCTCGCCGTCGGGGGCCGGGCGCTGCTCGCCCACGCCCGGCAGGCCAAGCCCGAGCTGGCCGACCTCGCCGCGCTCATCGTCGCCGCCCGGGACGGCGACCCCGGCTGCCGCCGGCTCATCGCCGACGCCGGGACGCAGCTCGGCTACGCGCTGGGCAACCTGGTCAACCTCATCAACCCGCAGCGCGTCGTCCTCGGTGACGAACTCGGCACCGCCACCGACCTGCTTCGCGAGCCGTTGCAGCGCGGTCTCGCCGAGACCGCGTTCGCTGCCGCGGCCGAGGCGGTCGAGGTGGTGCAGAGCGACCTGGCGCTGCGGGCGGCGGCGTACGGTGGGATCGCGCTCGCCCTCGGGGTCGACACCGTTGCGTTCGCCACCCTTCGCCCGGCGGAGCCGGCTGACCGACCGGGGGTGCCGTAGCGGTGCTCAGGCAAACAACGCGCGGTACTCGCCGTAGCCTTCACGTTCGAGGTCGTCGCGCGGTATGAACCGAAGCGCCGCCGAGTTCATGCAGTAGCGCAATCCGCCCGCCTCCGGGGGGCCATCGTCGAACACGTGGCCGAGGTGGCTGTCCCCGTGCGCCGACCGGACCTCCGTGCGAGCCATGCCCAGGCTCGACTCCTGTGCCTCGACCACATTCTTCGATTCGATCGGCCTGGTGAAACTCGGCCAGCCGGTACCACTGTCAAACTTGTCGACGGAGGCGAACAGCGGTTCACCGGAGACGACGTCGACGTATATGCCCGGCTCCTTGTTGTCCCAATAGGCGTTGTCGAAGGCCGGCTCTGTCCCAGCTTCCTGAGTGACCCGGTACTGCTCCGGCGACAGCCTGGAAATTGCCTCGGCGCTCTTGCGGTACTCGTGCGGCACGGCGCTTCCTCCGGATATCGGTCAGCGGCAAGAAATCGGTTCATCCGGCCCCGCAGGGCGCGGCCCGAATGCCTACCCCGCGTGCCGTCGAGTAACCACCAATCCCACCGCCGCCACGTCTCGGGCTCCGGTCGGCTGCCACCGCCCACCTCGGCGTTTGCCGAACCGGCAAGATTCCTTGCCGTTTCGTGTCCCGGCGGCGCACCATCGCCCGGTCGGGGCGGCGGGCGTCCGCCCGGCGAGGAGGGCAACATGATCGAGCACGACGCGGACCCGGTGGACCCGGCGGTGGACGACACCACCGCCCGGTTCTGGGACGAGCTGTACCAACAGCGCGAGCGGGTGTGGAGCGGCCGGGCAAACGCCGTCCTGGCCGAGGTGGTGGAGCCGCTGCCGCCCGGCACCGCGCTCGACCTGGGCTGCGGTGAGGGCGGCGACGCGATCTGGCTGGCCGGCCAGGGCTGGCAGGTCACGGCCGTCGACATCTCGACCACCGCCCTGGACCGGCTCGCCGCCGAGGCGGCCCGGGCCGGCGTGGCGTCCCGGATCACCGTGGCCCGGCACGACCTGACCCGGACCTTCCCGGCGGGCCGGTACGACCTGGTCTCGGCGCAGTTCCTCCAGTCCCCGCTGGAACTGCCCCGGGAGGCGGTGCTGCGTGCGGCGGCGCGCGCGGTCGCGCCCGGCGGTCGGCTCCTGGTCGTGGAGCACGGCGCGCCGCCGCCGTGGGCCCGCGACAGCCACCCGCACGCGCGCTTCGCCAGCCCCCAGGAGATCCTCGGCACCCTCGACCTCGAGCCGGACGGCTGGCACACCGAACGGCTCGGGGCCGCGCACCGGACGGGCACGGGCCCGGACGGCGAGACGGGCAACCTCGTCGACCACGTCGTCCTGGTCCGCCGCGAGCAGCGCTGAACCACGCCAGCGAATTCGGACAAAAAAAGATCGCTGCCTGGGGGAGCGGCCTACGCGAAAAGCGTGCGGTCGCAGTTCTGGGCGTACGAGCACTATTCTTGCCCGCCGTACCGGTAAGGCCGGCGCTCAGCGCGAAAATATGGCTGGAAGCGCCGGCCAGGACAAAGCCGTCCGAGACTGCCCCCGATGCGACCGACGCGGCGTGGAGAGACATGACGAAGAAGATGCGAGGTTTGGCCGCTGTCCTGCTCGTTGCCGTTACTGCCGCGATAATCGTCGGCCGTGCCGCCGGCGCGAGCCCGTTCGAAACGGACGTCGCGACAGCGTGGTCCCATAGCGGCGCGCCGGACCCGGATGTGCCGAACAACGACGGGCCGAGGGGCGAGCCGGCCGATCTGTTCAACGGGACGGCAACCCTGAACCAGCCGAGCCGGTCCCCGTTCCCGGAGGCTATCGGCAGTCACGCCGAGAGCACCTCGATCATCTGGAACGGGCAGTACCTGATGTACTACCGGACCTTCATCAGCCCGACCGGGACCACCTGCTCCATTCCGCAAGGCGTGGCGATGGCGACCTCGAACGACCGCGGAGCCACCTGGACACCGGTCAACGGAGGACGTCCGTTGTCGGCCCTGCAGACGGTCCAGCAGGGCCAGAGCTGCCGCTTCGACGACAACGTCACGAGCACCTGGGTGTACTCGCCCGACGTCATCGCCGACGGATCCCGCTTGGTCATGGTGTTTGAGCAGCGTGACCACGACCCGAACTACGTCGCTCCAGGGCAGGGACGGAGCCTGCACTCCGTTCGATATGTCACCAGCACCGACGGGCGTAACTGGTCGAACAGCGCCCTGCTGCTTCGGCCCGGGGCGGTCGGTGCGTGGGACGACGAGGTCGGCACGCCCGATATCGAGAAGGACGGCACCGGCTACCTCCTGACGTTCCACGGGCACGACGCGACCGGGCGCCTGAAGCAGACGCGCGGGGTGGCCCGGCTCGACACGCTGGCCAGTGAATACACCGGCGTCCGTCAGAAGATCCACCTGTCGCCGACCCCGGACTGGGCCAACTTCGGCGTGGGTATGGCGGACATGACCAGGGGGGCCGACGGCTACTGGTACATCGTCTTCGAGGCCTTCTCGGGCGCCAGCGGAGCGTGCGGGCGGACGGACACCAGGACGGTGGTCGGCATCGCGCGTAGCAGTGACGCCGTGATCTGGTCGGTGGCCCCGACGCCGTTGATCTACGGCCGTGACGGGCTCAGCTGCGGTTACGACATGCCCGCCTGGCAGCTCCTCGGTGATGTTCGAGGCATCGTCACGCCCAACGACCCGCCAGAGGGCGGCAGCCTGGTGCGCTGGGACATTCTCGCCAGGTAGCGCCGGGCAAGCCGCCCGCCTGCTCAAGCGGCAACCAGAGGCGAAGCCCCTTGAGCAGCAGGCGGGCGACCGCCACGAACCGAGGAGCGGCCGGCCGCAGCCGCTCGCACAGGCCGATCAACCAGCACGCCGTCGAGAGCGCGACGAGCGCGCCGGCGGTGATGCCCTGTCGGTCGTCCTCTCAGAAGAAGCTGGCGAGGAAATTCAGGGTGGAACCGAGGAGGAGAAACGCCCGAACGCTACGAACGCGCCGCCCGCCGCCGTCGACGTGATCCGCAGCCAGGTGGGGGCACCACTCACTGCCACGACGTCCGCGTCGATCGCCCACCGCCGCATCCGGTCACTGTACGAAGGCAGCACATCGGACGCGTACCGCAAGCGCGGTATCCGCTTATCGCCGGTCGCGTCCGGACCGGCGGGGCTGTGCACGGGCGACCCACCAGCCGAGCAGGACGACGAGCACCGAAACCCCGAGTTTGATCGACAGGCTCCAGATCAGCGCCGCCGAGCCGTTGCGGGCCCAGTCCCACCACAGCACGCCACCGAGAGCGAGGAGGACGACGAGGGCCGCCGCTGCCAGGCGCACACCGACCGGCCTGGCCCGGGGCGAGAGCAGGGCAGCAGCCGAGAAGCCGGCCAGGAGAAGGAGAACAGCGAGCAGGGTCAGGGCGACCGGTACCGCAGGCACCAGCAGTGTGACGGCAAGGAGGACTCCGCCGGCCGCCACCGCGATCTCCACCGCACGCGTACCCACGGCGCTGCCGCGGGTGAGCATGGCCACCATCGCCCAGACGGCGAGGGCGTAGCCGCGGAAGGCGGAGAGGACCGCGGTCACCGGCCTGATGCGAGCCGAGTCCCCGGCGACATTGGCGAGGACGGTGGCGGTGTGCGACACGGTTCGCGCGAACGTGTCACTTCCGACGTCGCCCTCGATGCGTTCCCTGCCGATCTTCGCGGCCTCGTCCCACAGCCGCCACAGTTCCTCGGCCGGCAGGTTCTGACCGGCCTTACGGTCGGCGGCGTCAAAGGACTCCAACCAGCTGCTGCTCGTCCGGGACCGGTCGGTGCCCTCGCCGCGCACCGCGATGGCGAGGCTGGGGAGGTCTTCCCTGAGCACTGCGGTCTGGATCGGTCGGGCCATGGCTCGGGGGCAGGCGCACAACGACGGTGCATCCGGGCCAGCAATGATCTGTTCCACCTCGCGTTCGCATGCCGCCCGGTCCTGTGCCCACTGCTCGGCCAGCCACCGTCGGTCCGGTGACTGGTCGGGAACCGCGCAACGCTCGAGTGCCGCCATGAGCTGGGCCACGGCCTCCGAGGGAGCCGGCCGGGGACCGGCGGTGGCCGCCGAGCCGGGTGTCAGCAGGCACTGCCGCAATCGCTCCGGTGCCAGCAGGATCCGGATGAGCTGTTCGACCGCGTCCATCCGGCCGTGCAGCCAGTCGTTCATTCGCCAGGAGCCGCGGTAGAAGGCGCCGAAATGGTGCAGCTGGATGCCGGTCAGCCGGTCCGGGTTCACCGACGAGACCTTGGCCAGTTCCACCTCCTGCTCCGGCTCGGGGCTGGCGCTGGTGAACGCCAGCTGTACGACGTCGAGGCGGAGCATGTTCTGCAGCACGGTCTCGTCGCTCGCCCGTTCCGCACTGCCGGCAGGGCCCGCATCGGCCGTCACCGTCGGGTGCATCGCCCCGCTCGCGGCCTGGGTGGATTGCGCCGGGACGAGGAAACGGTGGAGTGCGGCAAGCCGCTGCGCCCACTCGCCGTCCGGATCGAGGACGTCGTTTCCTGCCCCGCTCACCGCCCGTACGGCTGGGGCGACCTCGCGGAGGCGCCGGGCCAGTTCGAGGGCCTGCCGGTACAGACGAGCCCGCCGGGCGGCGTCGCCGGGCGCGGGTAGGGCATCCCACGCCACCAACGCGGCTGCGAGCCATCGTTCCAGTTCTGGGAGGTTCTCGGCGGTCTGGTTCAGCGAGCCCCGGCGTGCCGGCATCGGGCCGATGCCGTACCGCGTCGGTCCGGTCGGCGCCGTGGACCAGTAGCGGTTGAGATCTTCCCGGTCGGCGTGGATCTCCTTCAGCGTGGCAGCCACCTCTTCGCGGCAGCGCACGATGGCCGCGCGTTCCGGTGACCCGAGGTGGGCCAGCCACACCGCTCGTTTGAGCAGGTCGACGGTCATGTCTGCCAGCCGTTGGACGGTGGTCTGCCCCCAGTCCCAGCTCACCCCGACTCTGCGGAGCGCCTCCGGGAAGGCGCCCTGCGGGATGAACGACATCGGCTGTCGCCGTAGCGCGGTAAGGAGTTCCTGCCCGCTCCACTGCTCGGCGGGCCGGCCACGTTGCCCGGCCGCCAGCAGCGGGGCCAGCGTTCGGGCCGCGTGCTCGGCGCGAACCTCCAGATAGGCCGGCCACGCCCGTTCGGAAAGCTGGTCGGAGGCGTCCGTCATGGTCGTCGCGAACCGGTCACGTGCCCGGCGGCGCTGCCGCGCACTGGCGTTGCGGTTGCGAATCTCCGTGAGCTCCCGGGAAACGGAGTCCGTCGCCCGCAGGCGGGTGAGGACTCCCAGCAGCACCTCGCGGGCCGACGGCAGCGGCGACGCCGGCCGGTCGGCCGCATCCGGTTCAAGCATCGCGTCGGCTGCGGGGGAGTAGACCTCGCCGGGATCCGGAGCGACGTAAGCGAGCACTCGACGCACCTGAAAGCCGCCGGTCTGCCGGTACACCGCCTCCAGCGCGGGCCTGATCGGCTTGTTGAGCAGGACTCCGCCGTCCACGACGTACTGTGCTTCGCAGAAGTTGGCTCGACCCGCCGCGGACTCCCACCGCAGGTCCCCGGCCGGGGGGCCGGGGTCCACCCGAACGAAATGCGGCTCGAACGCGCCGGGGAAGGAGGAGGTGCATCGCGCTGCGGCGGCCAACTCCCCGAGTACGGCGTCGGCGGCCAGGTCACCGCTGACGGGCCGGCCATCGCGGTAGCCGGCCCGTAGGTCGGCGAACCGGAAGGTGGCGTCGTGGTCGGTTTCGGTGATGGCGACGCCCAGGTCGTCGGTGAACGTCGTGGACCTGCCCTGCCAGAGCGTCCCGGTCAGGACCAACTCGATCGGCACCCGGTCGTCGTCGGTTCGGCTTGCGGGGCGCCGGACCTCCGAGATCACCTTCTCCAGCGCTTCCCTCACCTTCGGCAGGAAGTAGTCGTCGCCCTTGAGCAGGGACTTCGGGTTGCGGGTCAAGGGATCGCGCAACAGTCGGTCCAGGCTGCCGTGCTCGTGCCACAGGTCGCGCATGACGGACAGGTCCCCGCCCCGGGCGAGCCCGAGCGCCAGGAAGGCTCCGTTGAGACCGCCCGCCGACGTCCCTGAGATCACATCAACGCGGACGTCGGCCCGAAGCAGATCCAGCAGCGATGCGTACGCCGATCCCGCGCCTGTGCGGGCCGTGGCCAGCCGAAAGAGTTCAAGAGTGACGCCGCTGATCCAGACTGCCAGGCTGACTCCACCGGTCATGACCGCGGCAAGTCGAATGTCCTGTCGGTCGGCGTCCTGGGCAGTGGACGGCGCCCACTCCTGATCCTCCACGGTCTCGGCCATGTACTACCCGGCAGTGACTGAGTGCGCGGGAACCCGCCCGATTCGTGGAGCCATGTCCGGTATGGTACGGCTGCCTCGGGGCTTTCGAAATCCTGTCCCAGCCGACACGCCGCGCAGGCTGGGCGGGTCATGGGCCTGGCCCGGGCGAATGGCTGATCCCGACGACGGGCAGGCTCTCGTGGCAGCGCGCCCGCGAGAGTCGTGGCGGGTCGCCACGGGGCGGTGGACCGGGACGGCTCATCGACCGCCGAGCGCGGCTGCGAGATCGTTGAGGTGGCCTGAGACGGGGCCGACGGTGAGCATGCCGCTGCCGGCTCCGGCCAGCTCTCTCGCCGCCGGCGCGAGTTCCGTCTGGGCGCGTCGCATCATCGCCCGGTCGTCCAGCGCGATTGCGGCCTGGGCGGTCAGACACCACAGAGCCTCGAAGAGCAGGTCAGGTGGCGGGTTCGGAGTCTGACGCAGGGCCGTGGCGGCGTCGGGTCGACGGTCCCGGGCCAGTAGGAGCAGCGGGCGGGCCCACGGGGCGTACGGGCCCCAGTCAATGTCTTCACCGAAGCCGACCGGGAGACCGCGCCACACCCGCAGGCACAACAGGGCCAGCGGCAGGAGGCCCTGCTCGACCCCGGGCATGCCGGCGCCGGGGAGCTGCGCCCCCGCCTCCCGGTAGGCGGCTTCCGCGTCCGGCGGTGACGCCCCGGTCGCGGCCAGCCGCAACGCGCGGTACCACTGGGTGAACACTCCCACGAGGGGGCGCTCGTGCCGCGCGGCGAGCCGGTCGGCGGCGGCGGCGTGCTGGTCGGCCGTGCGGAAGTCCGCGAGTGCGCTGCGGGCCTGCAGGCGGATGAGGTGCCCGAGGATCTCGAACGAGGCCAGGCCGTGCCGCGCGGAGAGGGCGACGAGGCCGGCGCCGATCTCGTCGCGCTCGGGGGCGAGACCCGCGCGGTGGAAGGTCTGCATGAAGGCGCCGTTGAGGGCGAAGGCCAGCAGTGCCGGGTCGCCCAGGCGGCGGGCGATCCGTTCCGCTTCCCGGGCCGCCTCGGGTCCGCGCGCCGACCGTGTGCCCCGGGACTCCACGGCGATGGTGGCCAGCAGGCCGGCGCGAGTGGCCTCGGGAGAGGTGGGGTGAAGGGCGGCGAGGGCCCGCTCGGCCGCCACCACGATCCGCGCCGCCTGGTCCGGATCATCCGAGCGGGTCCAGATCGCCGGTACGTCGTACCCTCCGATCACCCGCGCGGTGAGTTCGGGATCGCCCAGCTGCTCAGCCGCGGCGATGGCCGCGACCCGTTGTTCCCGCGCCGCCTCCAGCCCGCCCGGCCCGGCCACCGCGAGGCCGCGCAGCAGGCCGACCGTCGACTCGAGCCGAGTCCGCGAGCCGGACGCGACGGCACGGTCGTAGGCCGCCGCGGCGTCCGCCCACACCCGCTCCGGACCCAGCGCGTCGAGAGCGTCAACCGCTCGTTCGGACTGCCGGAGGATGTCGACTTCCAGGCGACGCAGACGGGGGCCCGGATCGACACCGAGCTGCGCCAGGAGCAGGTCGCGGGCTCGGCGCAGCACCGTGAGCGCGTCGCCCTGGCGTCCCGCCCGATACAGGGCCAGCGCGAGCAGCCGCCACGCCTCCTCCCGCCACGGATGCTGCGCCACGTGCGCGTCAAGATCGGGTACGACGTCGGCGGCTCGCCCGAGCGCCAGGAGCGCCTCGGCCCGCCGCTCGACCGCGTTCAGCCGTAGCTGGTCAAGCCGGGAACGCTCCGCGCGCGCCCACGGCTCGTCGTCGAAGCCCGCATAGGCAGGCCCCCGCCACCAACTCAGGGCCCGGTCGAGGCGCTCGAGCGCCTCCTGCGCCGTCGCGCCGGCAGCGGCCGCGACCTCGTCCTCGAACCGCCAGGCGTCCACCGTCTCCGGGGCCGCCCGCAGCACGTAGCCCGGCCCCTCGGTGGTCAACAGCCTGGCCGGTTCGCGCGGCGGCCGCTGCGGCTCCAGCGCGCGCCGCAACGCCGCCACGAACGTGCGGACGGCGCTCACCGCTCCGACGGGCGGCTCCGCCCACAGGTCATCGACGAGGCGGCTGACCGGGACGACCCGGCCGCGCGCGACGATCAGCCGCGCAAGCACCGCCCGGTGGCGGGGCCCCTTCAGGTCGATCGGCGTGCCGGCTTCGTCCCAGGCGTCCACCGGCCCGAGAACACCGAACCTGACCTGCACCGATCGACCACCCTCCCGCGTCTGAGAGCAACGTATCGCGCTCATCGGTTGCTCATCCGCAGGCGGCACGCTGAACGAGCCAACGAGAAAGGACAACCATGACAACCGTCATCCCCGGTTTCGAGTACCAGCGCGTCGCGGTCGCCGACGACGTGACGCTGAACCTGGCGGTGGGCGGCGCCGGCAGCCCGATCGTGCTGCTGCACGGCTTCCCGCAGACCCACCTCATGTGGCGGCACGTCGCCGTCGACCTGGCCACCGAGCACACCGTGATCTGCCCCGACCTGCGCGGCTACGGAGCCAGCGACAAACCCGCCGCGCACCGCCCCGACACGTACGCCAAGCGGACGATGGCCGCCGACGTCGTGGCCCTCGCCCGCCGGCTCGGGCACGACCGCTTCGCCCTCGCCGGACACGACCGCGGTGCCCTCGTGGCCATCCGCGCCGGCCTGGACCACCCCGACGCGATCACCCACCTGGCCGCGCTCGACGTCCTCCCCACCCTGGACATGTGGGACATCCTGCACGGTGCGCCCGCCGCGGTCGCCTTCCACCTCTACCTGATGGCCCAGCCGCCGGGCCTGCCCGAACAGATGATCAGCGCGAGCGCTGATGCCTTCTTCGGCTACTTCCTCGACCTGTGGGCGCAGAACCCGCAGGCCATCCCGGCGGACGTGCGCGCCGAGTACCTGGCCGCCTCGCGCGGGGCGGTCGACACCATCGTCGCCGACTACCGCGCCTCGGCCGGCATCGACATCGAGCACGACCAGGCCGATCGGGCCGCCGGGAACCGGCTGGCCATGCCGGTCGCCGTCGTTGCGCAGGACTGGGGTGCCGCGCTCGGTTACGACGCCGCCGCGCTGTGGCGGGCCTGGGCCCCGGACCTGGAGCACCACACCACGTCCGCGGGGCACTTCATGGCGGAGGAGGCGCCGGCAGAGATCGTCACGAAGCTGCGCTCCCTCCTCACCCGGTAGGCGCTCACGCGGGGCGGAGCCACCGGTGTTGGGCAACTCCGGCGAGGCGTGGCACGATTTCGCAGGTGACCAGCAGATCCGCCGCGGCACAGCGGCTGTTTGACCTTGCCCGGCTGCGTCGCGTGCGTGATCGGATCGACCGGGAGTACGCGCGGCCGTTGGATGTCGAGGCGCTGGCGCGGGGTGTGAACATGTCCGCCGGACACCTCAGCCGTGAGTTCCGGGCTGCTTACGGCGAGTCGCCGTACGCGTATCTGATGACGCGGCGTATCGAGCGTGCGATGGCGCTGCTGCGTCGTGGTGACCTGAGTGTCACCGAGGTCTGTTTCACGGTCGGTTGCGCGTCGCTGGGTACCTTCAGTAGTCGGTTCACCGAGCTGGTCGGTGTGCCGCCGAGCGTGTACCGGCGGCAGGCGGCGGGGGCGGCGGCGGGGATGCCGTCGTGCGTGGCGAAACAGGTGACCAGACCGATCAGGAATCAAGAAGCGGGGGGTCCCGGGCCGCAACTAGCCTGACCGACGTTGCGATCCACGACCTCAGGAGTGACCATGACTGCCACGCAGGGAATCATGACCGTGCTGCATCCCGTGTCCGACCTGGCGGCGGCCAAGGCGGTGTACACCGCCCTGCTCGGCGTACCGCCGCAGACCGACTCGTCCTACTACGTCGGCTTCGAGGCCGCGGGCCAGCAGATCGGGCTGGTGCCGGGCGGTGGACCGCAGGGCATGACCTCACCGGTGGCCTACTGGCACGTGCCGGACATCGAGGCGAAGCTGGCCGAGGTGACCGCGGCGGGTGCCACCGTGAAGGAGCCCGCGCACGACGTCGGTGGGGGCCGCCTGGTGGCCACCGTCACCGACCCCGACGGCAACGTCCTCGGCCTGCTTCAGGACCGATGAGCGCCGCCGCCCGCTCCCGCGTTCAGCGTCGTCACGACACCGAGCATCGGCTCACCCACGACATCGATGTCTGGGTGGCCAGCGCATCGGCGGACGGCGGGCTGTACCTGGTGCCGCTGTCCTTCGACTGGGACGGCGAGGTGCTGCTGATGGCCACGCCGACGGACAGCCCGACCGGGAGGAACCTGGCCGCCACCCGGGCAGTTCGGCTGGGGCTGGGCCACACCCGCGACGTGTCCATGATCGAGGGGGAGGTCGAGGTCCTCGAGATCGACGCGCTGCCGCGGGAGCTGGGCGACCGGTTCGCCGCGCGCACCGGCTTCGACCCGCGTGCGCTGGCCACGCCGTACCGCTGGTTCCGCATCTCCCCGCGCCGCATCCAGGCGTGGCGCGAAGTGAACGAGCTGCCCGACCGCGACCTGATGCGCGACGGCCGCTGGTTGGTCTGACGCCTCGCCAGGCGGCGCCGACGGGAGCCGCGAAGGCGGTCCCCGCCCAACAGATGGAGACACGATGAGCATTGCCACGAGGACGGACTCGCAGTCGCCTGCGCTGAACGTTGCCGACAGCCACGACCTGATCCGCGTGCACGGCGCGCGCGAGAACAACCTCAAGGACGTCACCGTCGAGATCCCGAAGCGCCGGCTGACGGTGTTCACCGGCGTCTCCGGCTCGGGCAAGAGCTCGTTGGTGTTCGCCACGATCGCCGCCGAGTCGCAGCGGATGATCAACGAGACCTACAGCTCCTTCGTGCAGGGCTTCATGCCGACGCTGTCGCGGCCGGAGGTCGACCTGCTGGAGGGCCTGACGACGGCGATCATCGTCGACCAGGAGCGGATGGGCGCCAACCCCCGCTCCACCGTCGGTACCGCCACCGACGCCAACGCGATGCTGCGCATCCTGTTCAGCAGGCTCGGGCAGCCGCACATCGGCTCGCCCAACGCGTACTCGTTCAACGTCCCGTCGGTGACGGCCAGCGGTGCGATCACCGTCGAGCGCGGTGCCGGCAAGACGAAGACCGAGAAGGCGACCTTCCACCGGCTGGGCGGCATGTGTCCGCGCTGCGAGGGCATGGGCTCGGTCAACGACATCGACCTGACCCAGCTCTACGACGACAGCAAGTCGCTCAACGAGGGCGCGCTCACCATCCCCGGCTACAGCATGGACGGCTGGTACGGCCGCATCTTCCGCGGCTGCGGCTTCTTCGATCCGGACAAGCCGATCCGCAAATACAACAAGAGGGAGCTGCACGACCTTCTCTACAAGGAGCCGACCAAGATCAAGGTCGAGGGGATCAACCTGACGTACGCCGGGCTTATCCCGCAGATCCAGAAGTCGTTCCTGTCCAAGGACGTCGACGCGCTGCAGCCGCACATCCGCGCCTTCGTGGAGCGGGCGGTGACGTTCACGACCTGCCCCGAGTGCGACGGCACCCGGCTCAGCAAGGAGGCCCGGTCGTCGAAGATCAAGGGCAAGAGCATCGCCGACGTCTGCGCGATGCAGATCAGCGACCTGGCCGACTGGGTCCGGGGCCTCGACGAGCCGTCCGTCGCCCCGCTGCTCACCGGGCTGCAGCACCTCCTCGACTCGTTCGCGGAGATCGGGTTGGGATACCTCTCGCTCGACCGTCCGGCGGGCACCCTGTCCGGGGGAGAGGCCCAGCGCACCAAGATGATCCGGCACCTCGGCTCGTCGCTGACCGACGTCACCTACGTCTTCGACGAGCCGACGATCGGCCTGCACCCCCATGACATCGAGCGGATGAACAACCTGCTGCTGCGGCTGCGGGACAAGGGCAATACCGTGCTCGTCGTGGAGCACAAGCCTGAGACGATCGCGATCGCCGACCACGTCGTCGACCTCGGCCCCGGCGCCGGCACGGCGGGTGGCACCGTCTGCTTCGAGGGCACCGTCGAGGGGCTGCGGGGAAGCGACACCACCACCGGCCGCCACCTCGACGACCGGGCGGCCCTCAAGAAGTCGGTGCGGTCGTCGTCCGGCGCGCTGGAGGTCCGCGGCGCGTCGACGCACAACCTTCAGGGCGTGAACGTCGACATCCCGCTCGGGGTGCTCTGCGTGGTCACCGGCGTGGCCGGCTCCGGCAAGAGCTCCCTGATCCACGGCTCGGTCGCCGACCGCGACGGCGTGGTGGTGATCGACCAGGGCGCGATCCGCGGTTCGCGGCGCAGCAACCCGGCGACGTACACCGGGCTGCTCGATCCGATCCGCAAGGCGTTCGCGAAGGCCAACGGGGTCAAGCCGGCGCTGTTCAGCTCCAACTCCGAAGGTGCGTGCCCCACCTGCAACGGCGCCGGCGTCATCTACACCGACCTGGGCGTCATGGCCACCGTCGAATCCACCTGCGAGGAGTGCGAGGGCAAGCGCTTCCAGGCGTCAGTGCTGGAGTACACGCTGGGCGGCCGGAACATCGCGGAAGTGCTCGCGATGTCGGTGACCGAGGCCGAGGAGTTCTTCAAGGGCGGCGAGGCGCGTACCCCGGCCGCGCACAAGATCCTCGACCGGCTCGTCGACGTCGGGCTCGGCTACCTCACCCTCGGCCAGCCGCTCACCACGCTGTCCGGCGGCGAGCGGCAGCGGCTCAAGCTGGCCACCCAGATGGCCGAGAAGGGTGACGTCTACGTCCTCGACGAGCCGACCACCGGCCTGCACCTCGCCGACGTCGAACAGCTGCTCGGCCTGCTCGACCGGCTCGTCGACTCCGGCAAGTCGGTCATCGTCATCGAGCACCACCAGGCGGTCATGGCGCACGCCGACTGGATCATCGACCTCGGCCCCGGCGCCGGCCATGACGGTGGCCGGGTCGTCTTCGAGGGCACCCCGGCCGACCTCGTCGCCGCCCGCTCCACCCTCACCGGCGAGCACCTCGCGGCCTACGTCGGCGCCAGCGATTGAGGGGTCAGGAGCGAGAGCTCGCTCTCGCTCCTGACCCGATCGAGCAGGTGAGAGGCGCCAGAGCCCACAGCCCAACTGGGTATTCGTTGTCGCGGATCGTCCAGGGCAGGAGCGTCCATTAGGGCGGGGTCGGCTGCATTGCGTGTTGTCAACCTGCGGGTGCCGGCTCGGTGGGCCGCGGCGCGAAGAAGCGGATGATGTCGTCGGCTGCGGTGGGGGACAGCATCATTGCCTGGACTCGTGCGGACATTTCGGCGATCGGGTGGATTCTGGTGAACATGGCCTCCTCGTACGTCCGGATCGCCGAGTCGGCGTCGGCGGGGTTGGTGGCGAGTTCGGCGGCGAGTTCGGCGGCGTCGAGCATGGCTTGGTTGGCGCCCTCGCCGACCGGCGGCATGAGGTGCGCGGCGTCACCGATGAGGGTGATGCCCGGCTGGTGGGCCCAGCGCGTACCGGCGGGCATCGCCTCGATCCTGCGTGGGCTCGGCGGGCTGTCGCCGGCTTCGATGAGTGCGGTGAGGCTGGGGTCCCAGCCATCGAACATGTCCAGCAGAGCGCGCTTGCTGCGGTAGGTGTCCAGGTGGCGATCGTCCGCGGGTAGGGAGATCCCGACTCGGATGCTGCCGTCGCCGAGGCGTTGCGCGGCCAGGATCTGGTTCACGCCGATGCACCAGAGGTTTCCGGGGCCGACCAGCTCGGCAAGATCCGGGTGGCGCCGGTCGACGTCGCTGATGCTGAGCTCGGCCAACGTGGCCACGGAGGACAGTGTCGCGTCGGTCAGCAGCGACCGGACGACCGAGCGTGCGCCGTCCGCGCCGATGAGGACGTCGCAGTCGGCGCGGTGGCCGCCATCGAACGTCAGCCCGAAGCCTCCGTCGGGTCGCGGCGTCGCCGCGACGAGCCGGTGCTGCCAGGCCACCGCGTCGGCGGGGAGCGAATCGAGCAGAAGATCACGCAGTGCGCTGCGGTCGATCTCGGGGCGTCCGGAGAATGAGCCGGGTTGTGGCTTGTGGTGCACGAGGGTGCGTCCGGCCGGGTCGAGGATGCGATGTTCCTCGCCCTCCGGCCGTGCCTTGGACCGGAATCGGCCGGCGAGACCCGCATCGGCCAGGGCCCGTTGCCCGGACTCCGGGTGCAGGTCGAGCGATCCGCCCTGTGATCGCGCGGATCGGCTTGCCTCGCGTTCGTACACCACCGCGCCGATGCCGTGCCGGTGCAGGATTCGGGCCAGCGTCAGGCCGCCGAGGCCGCCACCGGCGATCGCAATTCGCATCATCATCTCCGTTACCGTACGCTGTACCTCATGGATACGCCGTACGGTAGCGCACCGCTGCCCGTCTGGGAACGGCCCGAGCCTCAGCCGCGGGCGGCGCCGGTTCCGCTGAGCCGCGCGAAGATCGCCGCCACGGCGATCCGCATCGCTGACGCACACGGCCTCGACGGGCTATCGGTACGCAAGATCGCCAAAGAGCTCGGGGTCGGCCCGATGCGGCTCTACGACTACGTGATCAACAGATCCGAACTGCTCGATCTGATGGTCGACGCCGTGTATGCCCAGATCGCCGAGGCCGGCCAGCACTCCGAGTGGCGCACCACGGTGCTGGCCATCGTTCATCGCACCCGCGATGCCGCTCTTGATCATGAGTGGTTCGCCGACCTGCTCGGCGCAAGGCCACACTTGGGACCGCACGCGCTCGCCGTGGGCGAATCGACCGCGGCGGCGCTCAGCCAGGCCCCTGGCGTGCGCGGCATCGACGATCTCCAGCGGGCTGTGGGCGCCCTCAACGCGTTCATCGTCGGAGCACTCCGCAGGGAGATCACCGAGCGACGTACCGCCCGGTTAACCGGCACCGACGTGTCCGCTTGGCAGGCCACCCTCGGGCCCTACCTGACACGCATGCTCGAAACAGGCCGCTACCCCACCATTGCCCGGCTCGTCATCGACGGCGCCCACCTCAACGCCGAGGAAACCTTCCACCACAACCTGATCACCATCCTGGACGGCATCACCAGCCATCCCCACGCCTGACCTGACCGGGACCAGCCGGGCCGCCACGCCGGATTGCCCTGCAACCGCACTGGCCCGTTCGGAAGTCGTGATCACGTGGCGGGGAAAGGACTGGACGGGATGATGCTCAGGCTTGTAACTTGCAGTTGCCCGTGACACCGCCCGAGGAGGTGAGACCCATGAACGCTGTATCGATGTGGGTGCTCCCCCTTCCCGTCACGGTCGGGCGATTGACGTAGGTGTCGCCGGGAGCGCCTCGCCAACAAGGCACTCCCGAAAGGCAACACCCATGCACTCTCTGCAGTTCACCGCCCAGCCCTCATCGACCGATACGGTCGAGCGCGAGTCCACCGCGAGCGACGTTTCCGGACTCCCATCGCCGGCCTCCGGCACCGATCGCGCGCCCCTCATGTTCGACGTGATCATTGCCGGGTGCGGGCCGACTGGTGCGATGCTGGCCGCCGAACTGCGGCTGCACGACGTGCGGGTACTCGTCCTGGAGAAGGAAACCGAGCCCAAGTCGTTCGTCCGCATAGTCGGTCTGCATATTCGCAGTATCGAGCTGATGGCAATGCGCGGACTGCTGGAGCGCATTCGCGAACACGGAAGACAGCGTCCGGCCGGTGGCTTCTTCGCCGCCATCAACAAACCCGCGCCCAAGGGCCTGGATTCCGCGCACGCCTATCTGCTGGGCATCCCGCAGCCGGTCATCGAACGCCTGCTAGAAGAACATGCGATCGCACTGGGTGCGCAGGTCCGGCGCGGTTGTGCGGTGGCCGACTTCGAGCAGGACGACGACGGTGTGACCGTCGAGCTGGCCGACGGGGAACGGCTGCGTTCGCGCTATCTCGTCGGCTGTGACGGCGGGCGCAGTACGGTGCGCAAACTGCTCGGCGTCGGCTTCCCCGGCGAGCCCTCGCGGACCGAGACGCTGATGGGCGAGATGGAGGTGGGTGTGCCGCAGGCGGACATCGCCGCCAAGGTGACCGAAATCAACGAGACCCACAAGCCATTCTGGCTCCGGCCCTTCGGCGCAGGAGTCTACAGCGTCGTCGTCCCTGCAGAGGGAGTCAGCGATCGCGCGGAACCGCCCACCCTCGAGGATTTCAAACAAGCGCTGCACACTATCGCCGGAACCGATTTCGGCGTGCACTCCCCGCGCTGGTTGTCCCGCTTCGGGGATGCCACCCGGCTGGCCGAACGTTATCGGGTCGGGCGGGTGCTGCTGGCCGGCGATGCGGCACACGTCCATCCACCCACCGGCGGACAGGGCCTCAACCTGGGCGTTCAGGACGCGTTCAACCTCGGCTGGAAACTGGCCGCACAGATCCGCGGCTGGGCGCCGGAAACCCTGCTGGACAGCTACCAGGCCGAACGCCATCCGGTCGCCGCGGACGTGCTGGACAACACCCGCGCCCAGATGGAACTGCTGTCCACCGAACCGGGCCCGCAGGCCGTGCGCAGGCTGCTCACCGAACTGATGGACTTCGACGAGGTGAACCGCTATCTGATCGAGAAGATCACCGCGATCGGCATCCGCTACGACTTCGGCGCAGGCCCCGACCTGCTCGGCCGCCGCCTGCGCGACATCGACGTGAAACAGGGCCACCTCTACGGTCTGCTGCATCGCGGCCGCGGCCTGCTGCTGGACCGCACCGAACGCCTGACCGTCGGCGGCTGGTCGGACCGGGTCGATTACCTCGGGGATCCCACTGCGGTACTGGATGTTCCGTGCGTCCTGCTACGCCCCGACGGCCACGTCGCCTGGATCGGCGACGATCAGCAGGACCTGGACGACCACCTCTCTCGCTGGTTCGGCAAGCCCGCCAACTGATTTCGCCTGAGCAACCGAAATGCGCCCTCCAGATCCACTGAATGCCTACGTGCTGGTCGGGCAGGATGTGGCGGATGAGGAGAGATCCTGTCCTGATGGTTCGCGGTGCCACCGATGGTGATCTCGATGCCATCGCGCGTGTCGCGGAGGCGGCGGGTCAGCGAGGCGAATGGACCGGCGCAGACCCCGCGTACGTCGGGCACCTGCTGCGGTACGGGCAAGTCGTTGTCGCGATCGATGACGACCGGGTTGCCGGATTCGGTGCGACCCGGGACATCGCCGGCCGCGCTGGCGTGACCTCGATGCTGTGCGATCTGTTCGTCGACCCGTCGCACCATGGCCGCGGCCATGGCAGGGCGCTGCTCGCCGAGCTGTGGCCCGAGCGAAACACCCTGCGGATGACGTTCAGCAGCCAGCACCCACATGCGCTGCCGCTCTACACGAGTTTCGGTCTGGACGCCTGGTGGCCGCTGCTGTATCTGACCGGCGATGCCCGTACCGTGCGGCCGCCTGCTGGTTGGACTGTCGAGCCGTCCTCGGCGGATACGATCGCTGCGTTCGAGGCGGGCTGGACGGGCCTGGACCGCGCCGACGACCATCACGCATGGGCCCGGCGGCCGAATGGAGAAGCGCTGGTCGCGGCGCTTGACGGCCAGCCACGGGCCGCCGGGACCGCGGCGGGGGAGGGCGCGGGCTACGGCCTGGTGCACCTGGCATCGGACCCGCGTCTCACCGACACCCAGGTTGCCGACAGCGTGCTGGCGGTCCTCGCTTCGCTCGACAGCGTGAACGGGTACGCGCAGTTGTGCCTGCCGGCGCCGCACCCCGCAGTCCGCCTCCTGCTCGCAGCCGGTTGGCGGGTGGCCGAGCTGGACGTGTTCATGGCGACCCGCGTCGACCTGCTGGATGCGCGCCGTGCCGTGCCGTCGCCCGCGCTGGCCTGACTGCCCTGCTGACCGAGTGGAACGGCAACGACGGCGCGAAGCTCCAGCTCTGCGCGGCGCGGGGCGGCAGGGCGTGGGAGCGCACTGATCGGGCCCGCTGTGCGCGGTGGGACGCGCGTAGCCGGCGCGCCGCCAGCCGGGCGAGCGCCGCGCAACCGACCCCGACGGCCAGGGACACGACCAGCGCCGCGCCTCGCGACCACGGGCCGACCAGTGGCATCACCTGCCAGTGGATGAGGTAGATGTACAGCGAACTGCTGGCCAGTAGCCCCGCCACCCGGTTGACGGACCGACTGCTCGGCAGCCTGGGTACCCAGATCAGCAGCGCGAACCCGGCTGCGATGAACGCTTCCCGCAGCGGCTGTCCGAAGAAGCCGGGCACCGTGATCAGCGCGATGGCGGTGACCACCACCCGCTGGCCGGTCGCGCGGGCCCGGGCCGCCGCCCAGCCGAGGGCGAACAGCCAGAACACCAGGATCGCGGACGGGACGTGACCGTGGGAGGTCAGCCCCGGCAGGTCGTACCGGGTGACGAGGCCGAGCGCGGCCAGCGCGAGTGGGAGCCCGAACGGCAGCCGTCGTTCCAACCGGTCCAGTGCCGGGACCGCCAGGAGTGCTGCCGCGGCGAGCAGGATGTACACCAACGCCTCGATGAACCAGAACTGCCACTCGGTGGCCCCGTCGTGCGGGCCGAGGACGCTGTTGAGCAGCAGCACGTTGGTCAGCGTGTAGTCGCCGGTGACGGCGCCGGCCGCGGCGATCCAGGCCACCGACGGCAGCACGATCCGGCCGACCGTGCGCAGGGCGGCGCGTATCCGCTCCTGCCGGGGCGCGGCGGTGAGCTGGAAGCGGGCGAAGTTGAACCCGGCGACGGCGAGCAGCAGGTGCGCGCCGCCCTTGACGGTGAAGAGCGGGATGTGCGAGCCGACGATGACGACGATCGCCAGCGCCCGTAGCGCCACGCCGGTCTCCAGCACCCGACGTGGAGCCGGCCGGTCCGGCACCGGCCGAGCCAGGTCCCGGATGGGGACGGTGTGCCAGTCGGCGGGCAGGTCCCCGAGAAGTTCCTGCAGCCGGATGGACGCCTCCACGTAGGACAGCGAATCGCCGCCGAGGTCGACGAAGCTCTGGTCGGGGCCGACCTCGGGCTGGTCGAGCAGCTCGGCGTAGAGCCGGCAGAGCTGTTCCGGGCCGGTCCCGGTGGGTACGGTGGCCGCCGCCGGCGGCGCGGCGAGGGCACGGACGGCCGCCAGGTCCGGCTTGCCGTTGACCAGCCGGGGCAGCTCGGCCAGCGGGTGCGCGCGGACCACGCGGGCCGGCAGGCCCGCCGCGGCGGCGGCCAGGCGCCGCACCCGGTCGGGGTGGTGGGCGCCGGTCGCGGCGACGACCAGCTCGCGGTCCGTGCCGACGCAGTACGCCTCGACGCCGGCCTGCCGCAGGTGCTCCTCCACGCGGCGCAGGTCGACCCGCAGGCCGAAGATCTTCGCGAAGTCGGCGACCCGTCCGACGATCTCGTAGAGCCCGTCCGGCCCGCGTCGGGCCACGTCCCCGGTGTGCAGTTCCGCCAGGGTGCGCCCGAGGGTCAGGTCGCTCGGCCGCTCGGCGTAGCCGAGCATCACGTTGGGTCCGGCGTAGACCAGCTCGCCGGTGTCCGGTTCGGGGCGGTCCGGCAGGGGACGCAGCCGGAACGAGCCGCCCGGGATCGGCACGCCGATCGCCTCGGGCCGGTGCTCGGCCAGTTCCGGCGGCAGGTACGCCATCCGGGCGGTGGCCTCGGTCTGGCCGTACATGACGAAGAACCGCCAGCCGCGGCGGCGGCCGAGGGCGGCGTATCGGGCCACCCGTTCCGGGTCGAGCCGGCCGCCGGCCTGGGTGAGGTGGCGCAGGTGGGGCAGGGGCACCCGGTCGAAGTCGACCCGGTCCAGCAGGTCGAAGGTGTACGGCACGCCGGCCAGGCTGGTGCCCTGCTCGGCGCGGAACAGCTCCCAGAAGCAGCGGTCGGTGACGGAGAGCCCGGTGAGGATCAGGGCCGCCCCGCGCAGCAGGTGACTGTTCACCACCGACAGGCCGTAGCAGTAGTGCAGCGGCAGGGTGGTGGCGGCCCGGTCGGTGTCCCGGATGTCGAGGAACTCGGCGATCGCTTCGGCGTTGGCCTGCAGGTTCGCCGACGACAGCCGGACCAGCTTGGGGGAGCCGGTCGACCCGGAGGTGCTGAGCAGCAGCGCCAGCTCGGGATGCAGCTCGTGCCGGCTGCCGGGGCGGCGCTCGTCGAGGACGACCTCCCCGTCGACGCGGCGGATCACGACATCCGGGTCGTATGCCCGGGTCAGTTCGGTGGCCGCGGCGTCGTGGTCCCCGGGCACCAGCAGCAGGGGGTGCCCGCCGGCCAGCGCCGCCAGGTACGCGACCAGCTCGTCGACCCGGTTCGCGCCGGCGAGCAGCACCAGCCGGCGGACCGGCCCGAGCCGGGCGGCCAGCGCGTCGACCCGCTCGGCCAGTTCGGCGTAGCTGAGCCGACCGTCGGCGGTGATCACTGCCGGCCGGTCGCCGTGCCCGGCCAGGGCGCGGACGAACGGCGCCGGCCCGGTGTCGGGGAGGACGCGCATGGCCGACAGGTTAGGGGAGCCTCACCTAAATTCCAACGGGGGGTGGTTTGCATCGAAGGGGCTGAGTAAGGTAAGCCTTACCTGTGCGAAAGCGTCTCAGTCTCGTCCTGGCCGGCACCCTCGCCGGCCTGTTGTCCCTGACCGCGTGCGGTGGCTCCGACAGCGACCCGGGCAAGCCCGGCGACAAGCGGCTCACCGTCTACAGCGGCCGCAGCGAAGCCCTCGTCAAGCCGGTGCTGGAGAAGTTCGAAAAGGCCACCGGCATCACCGTCGACGTCCGCTACGGCACCACCTCGCAGATGGCCGCCCAGCTGCTGGAGGAGGGCAAGCGCAGCCCCGCCGACGCGTTCTTCGCCCAGGACGCCGGCGCGCTCGGCGCGGTCAGCAAGGCCGGACTCTTCGCGGTGTTGCCCGCCGAGCAGCTCGACCGGGTCCCGGCCACCTACCGCGACGCCGACGGCCTGTGGGTCGGCGTCAGCGGCCGGTCCCGCGTCCTGGCCTACAACGCCGACCAGGTCCGCGCCGCCGACCTGCCGAAGAGCGTGTTCGAGCTGACCGATCCGAAGTGGCAGGGCAAGATCGGCCTCGCGCCCACCAACGGCTCCTTCCAGGCCTTCGTCACCGCCCTACGGGTGCAGCACGGCGACGCCAAGGCCCGCGAGTTCCTCACCGGCCTCAAGGCCAACCAGCCGCAGGTCCGGGAGGGCAACGTCCAGATCGTCGCCGACATCGACGCCGGCACCCTCGCCGTCGGCCTGGTCAACCACTACTACGTGTACGAGCTGGCCAAGGAGCGCGGCGGCAGCCCCGACGTGCTGAAGGCGAAGCTGCACTTCTTCCCGGACGGCGACACCGGCGGCCTGGTCAACGCCGCCGGCGTCGGCCTGCTGGAGCGGGCCGGCACGGACCCGGACGCCCGGGCGCTGGTCGACTACCTGCTCGGCGTCGAGGCGCAGACCTACTTCGCCACCCAGACCTTCGAGTACCCCCTGGCGGCCGGGGTACCCGCCGCGCCGGGCCTGCCGCAGCTCGCCGCCCTCGAGGCCCCGAAGATCGACCTCAACGACCTCGACACGCTCGACGCCACCGTCACCATGATCAAGGAAGCGGGGCTGGCCTGAGCACCATCCTGGCCGGCGACCGTCGGGGCGCCACCCGACGGTCGCCGCGCCGGCTGATCCGCCGCCCGGCGCTCACCGCCGCCTCGGCCGCCGCCGTCGCGGTCGCCCTGCTACCGCTGGTCTACCTCGCCGTACGGACCGCCGAGGCGGGCGGTGAGCGAATCGTCGCCGAGCTGTTCACCGCCCGGGTCGCCGTGCTCGCCGGACGCAGCCTCGCCCTCGCCGCCGTGGTCACCGCCGCCTGCGCCGTCCTCGGCGTCGGCACCGCGCTCCTGGTGACCCGCACCGACCTGCCCGGCCGGCGGTTCTTCGGCGTCCTCGCCGCGCTGCCGCTGGCCGTCCCCACCTACGTGGCCGGCTTCGCCTGGACCGCCACCGTCACCGGATTCGAAGGCTTCTGGGCCGCCGCCCTGCTGCTCACCGTCTGCTCCTACCCGTACGTGTTCCTGCCCGCCGTCGCCGCCCTCAACCGGACCGACCCCGGCCAGGAAGAGGTGTCCCGGTCACTGGGGAAGGGACCGTGGGCCACCCTCTTCGGCGTCACCCTGCGCCAGATCCGCCCGGCCGTCGCCGCCGGCTCGCTGCTGGTCGCCCTGTACGTGCTCAGCGACTTCGGCGCCGTCTCCATCGTCCGGGTCGACACCTTCACCCGGGCCATCTTCACCGCGTTCAACCTCGGCTTCGACCGCACCGGCGCGCTGGTGCTGTCCACCGTGCTGGTGCTGCTCACCGTCCTGCTGATCGGCGCCGAGCTCACCACCCGCACCCGCGACGCCCGATACGCCAGCACCGCCGTCCGACCCCCCGTACGGCTGCGGCTGGCCCGGTGGCGCGCGCCGGCGCTGGCCGGCCTGCTCGCGGTGAACGGGCTCGCCCTCGGCGTGCCGGCCGCCGGCCTGGCCCGGTGGCTCGCGGCCGGGGTGTCCCGCCCCGGCTCCGTCGCCGAGATCGCCGCCGCCGCCGGCGCGTCCCTGTCGGTCTCCCTCGCCGGCGCCGCGCTGACCATGCTTCTCGCCCTGCCCCTGGGCCTGCTCACCGCCCGAGCCCCGGGACCGGTCGCCACCGCCCTCGACCGGCTCACCTACCTGGCCCACGCCCTGCCCGGCGTGGTGATCGGCCTGTCCCTGGTGTTCTTCGCGGTCAACGTGGCGTACCCGCTCTACCAGAGCGCCTGGCTGCTCGCCCTGGCGTACGCGACGCTCTTCCTGCCGCTGGCCGTCGGCGCGGTGGCCTCCGCCGCCGCGCAGAGCCCGCCCGCCGTCGAGGAGGCCGCCCGGTCCCTCGGGCGCGGCCCGTTCACGGTGTTCCGCACCGTGACCCTGCCGCTCACCCTGCCCGGCGTCGGCGCCGGGGCGGCGCTGACCTTCCTCACCTGCATGAAGGAACTCCCCGCCACCCTGCTGCTGCGCCCGACCGGGATGGACACCCTGGCCACCGAGCTGTGGACCCACACGTCCACCGCCGCGTACGCCGCCGCGGCCCCGTACGCCGCCATCCTCGTCGCGCTCGCCGCCGTGCCCACCTGGCTGCTCGCAGCCCGCACCGGACTCACCCGAACCGGAGCCACCCGATGACCGACAGCATGCTGACCGTAACCGGCCTGGCCAAGTCCTACGGCCCGGTGCCCGCCCTGGCCGGCGTCGACCTCGACGTCACCCGCGGGACGCTGCTGGCGGTGCTGGGACCGTCCGGCTGCGGCAAGACCACCCTGCTGCGCTGCGTGGCAGGATTCGAGCGCGCCGATGCGGGCACGATCGCCGTGGCCGGCCGGACGGTCGCGGGCAACCGGCTGAATGTGCCGCCACACCGGCGCGGCGTGGCCGTCGTCCCACAGGAGGGGGCACTGTTCCCACACCTGTCCGTCGCCGACAACGTCGGCTACGGGCTGGACCGGGCGGCCCGCCGCTCCGGCCGGGTCGAGGAAACGCTCGAGCTGGTCGGTCTCGCCGCGTACGGCGCGCGGATGCCGCACCAGCTGTCGGGCGGCCAGCAGCAACGGGTCGCCATCGCCCGGGCGCTGGCTCCCCGGCCAGCGCTGGTGCTGTTGGATGAGCCGTTCAGCGCCCTGGACGCCCGGCTGCGCGCCGAGCTGCGCGCTGACGTGCGACAGGCGCTGCGCGCCGACGGCGCCACCGGCGTGCTGGTCACCCACGACCAGGGCGAGGCGCTGTCCATGGCGGACGCGGTCGCGGTCATGGACGCCGGGCTGATCGTCCAGTGCGGCGCTCCCGCAGCGGTCTACCGGGACCCGGCCACCCCGTGGGTCGCCCGGTTCGTGGGGGAGGCCGTGCTGCTCCCGGCCACCGTCGACGCCGACGTGGCGACCACCCCGCTCGGCCGGCTGCCGCTGCGCGGGTCCGCCGCCCGGGGCGCGGCGACCGTCCTTGTCCGGCCCGAGCAGATCCGGCTGACCCCGTCCGGCGGGGCGCCGGCGACCGTGGTGCGACAGGACTTTCACGGCCACGACGCGCTGACCACGGTCCGCCTCGACGACGGCACGGTGCTGACCGCGCGGATGCTGGACGAGGACAACGGCCTGACCGCCGGCACCCGGGTCGCCATCACCGTCCGGGGGCAGGTGCGGGCGTACGCGGACTGACATCTGCCACCGTCCCGGCGTGCGGTCAACCGTAGGCGTATTCGTCAATGTCCAACACGGCGTGGGTACGTCGGAGGAAGCTCAGGACTCTGGCGTCGAGGTGCCAGCCGAGAAGCTGGTGTTGCCCGGGTAGCTTCCGCAGGCCTTCGACCGGGCTGGTGAGGTCCTCGTCCTCGCCGTCGGGGTGTTCGAAGACCCGCACGACCTGTAGGACGCTGAAGCCCACGTTCTCGTCGTCTTGAAAGAGCTCGGCCACCAGCTCACCGATGCGGTCGGCATGGTCGGACAGCCGATCAAGAACTTGGTCGATCTGCTCGTCCACCGCCAAGCCAGGCTTGCGGCAGACGATCCGCCAGGTGTGACAGACAGGTACGGGCGGTTCGGTCTGGCGGCTGCCTCGGACGGTCACCTCGTCGGGCTCGACGCCCAGCCTGGCGGTGATCTCGGCGGCTGGAACCTGGCGGGAGGCCAACTTGAAGTAGACGTACTGGTGCACGCGCATGGCGGGACCCTACCGGCTGCCGCGGCCGAGTCGCGCTGTCATTCCGTGGTCTGCAGGCCGACGACGGATTCGCTCTCCGCGATCAGAGAAACCGCAGGATGGCGTCGCGGAGCAGCCGGTCCGGGTCGCGAGGCCTGAGGCCAGGTTCGGAGAACGGGGGACCGGCAACGAGTTCAGCCAGCACCGAGGCCAGTTGCTGCCGTTCCGGTCGTAGCGTCGACCATGCCGAGTCGGGTAGCCGCAGCACGTTGGAGAGCAGGTCGCCCGGATAGTAGTCGCCCTCGGCCAAGGGATCGCGGAGCAGGACCCGCACCGCGAGCGGCAGCAGCGCCGGCACGCCAATCTGCTGACCGAGCATGATGCGCAGGTCTTCGACCGTGAACTCGGCCAACGGCTTGCGTCGTAGCTCGAGGCAGCGTCTCACGAGAAAGGTGTCGTCCGGGCCAGGATCCGGCCAGACGTCCCGCTCAAGCTCCTCGATCGTGGTCACGGCGATCAGGGTAGTTGGCGCCGTAACTCTGCGTCGCCCGCCAGGTTGGCGGACCACCCATGGACCAGCCGACAGCGGCCGCCGCGACGAAGCGGCCCGGCGCGATGATGCGCCGGGCCGCTTGGCGGTGGTTACGCCGATCAGACCCGCTGATGGCGGGGCCGGTTGCCATCGGAGGCGCTGGCGAGGCCGCGCTCGACGGCCGCGATGATCTGCGGGCGCAGTTCCTCCGGCCGGATGATGGCATCCACCGAGCCGACCTCGACCGCTCGCTGAATGCTGTGCACGCCGTCGAACTCGGCGGCCACCTCGCCCAGCTTCTCCGCCCGGACCGTGGCCCGGACGTCCATGAGCTGCGTGATCAGCGCCGCCCGCTCCCCACCGGTCGCCGCGGCGATGCGCGCCTCCAGTTCGGCCACCCGCGGATCCTTTGCCGTCCGGGCGTTGACGTCGCCGGCGAACACCACGGCCGCCGCGGGCGCCCCGCCGATGACGGACGCGAACGAGCCTTCCACCGCGAGCACGGTCATGTTCGGGTTGAGCGCCTTGGAGAACACCACGAACGCGCCGCCGTGATACCGCGAGATCACGCAGAACACGATCGGCCCTTCGAAGTTCACGATCGCCCGGCCGATCTCCGCGCCGTACTCCAGCTGCAACTGCCGCATCGACTCCGGCGAGCCGTCGAACCCGGACAGGTTCGCCAGCACGACCAGCGGCCGGTTCCCGCTCGCCGCGTTGATCGCCCGCGCGGCCTTCTTCGACGAGCGCGGGAACAGCGTGCCCGCGGTGTAGGTGTCCGGGCCGTCGGTGGGCGGGAACCCGCGCCGCGGCACCGACCGGGACTCGATGCCGAGCAGGCAGACCGGGATGCCGCCGAGGTGCACGTCCTGCACCACCGCGGTCTCGGCGTCGGCCATGCCCGCCCAGCGCTCCAGGACCGCGTGATCCTGGTCGGCCAGGGCCCGCATCAGCGTACGGATGTCGAACGCCTTCTTCCGGTCGGGGTTGCGCTCACGGGAGAAGATCTCGCCGACGGTCGTGAAGTCGCTGTCCGGCACCGCGTGCGGGTAGTCGGAGATGTCCCGGTCGACCGGGTCGGCCGTGACCGCCCGCCGCGGCCGGGTCTCGCCGGGCGCGATGTAGGTGTGGTCGTGGTGGGTCATCAGCAGGTTGCGGGCGGCCCGCAGGTCCGGCGCCCAGTACTGGGCCTGGCCGTTGGGGCCCATCACCCGGTCGTAGCCGCCGATGCCGAAGTTGTCCTCGGCCGACACCCCGCCGGAGAAGTCCAGCGACTGCTTGCCGGTCAGCACCATCGCCGAGTCCGGCGTCATCACCAGGATGCCCTTGGTGTGCATGAGCATCGTGGCTTCAGCGTTCCAGTACGGCTGGGCGCCCACGGTGATCCCGGCGACCACGATATTGATCTCGCCGCCCTGCTGGGTGAACTCCACGATCCGCTTGAGCGCGGCGGCCACCCAGTCCATGTTCTCGGTGCCCGAGCTCATCGAGATCCGCGCGCCCGCCGACAGCGCGAACCAGTCGACCGGTACGCGCATCCGCTCGGCCAGGTCGAGTGCGGCGATCACCCGCGCGCATTCCGGCTCGGCCAGCGCGCCCAGCGCCTTGGTCGGATCGCCGAGCAGCACCACCCGCGTGACGCCTTCGGGATACCGTTCGGTCGGCGTGCTCACCACACCGGCGACGATGCCCGCCTTGTTGTGCCCCTTCGGCCGGTCGACCGGGGCCAGCGCGCCGGTGTCGTCCAGGTCGTACTCGGTGAAGGTGCCGCGCTGACCGGCCAGCATCTCGGTCAGCTCGTACGGGTACGTCGTGCCGCGGCGCCGCGCCGAGAGCACCTTCTGCCGGTAGTCGTCCAGCGGCTGGATCGGCTCGTCCGTCGGCTCGGTGACCGACACCCGCATGCCCGCGTCGTAGGAGATCTGGACCGCGATGTCGGTCAGCTCGCCGGTGACCCCGTCGCGTTGCCGGCCGAGGAACAGCACCTCCTCCAGGCCCGCGCCGGCCGTGATCGGCAGCACGCGCTGGGCGACGGCGTCCAGTTCCTCCATGGTCAGCTCGTTCGGCGGCCAGACGTAAATGGTGATCCGGTTGGTGTCGAACCGCTTCTTCGCCGGCCGCTGCGCCTGGACCTTGCGGATCGCGTCGAGACACGCGTCCAGCGCGCCCTCGACCGCGGGCAGCGCGAGGATCCGGCCGTCGGCGTCGCGCAGTGGCGTCAGATCACGGACCTGGGCCATCGCCGCCAGCCGCTCGTCGGCCGGGTTGTCGGGGGCGACGCAATGGAAGAGGTAGACCTCCTCGTCCGCGGACGGCAGCCGGGTCAGGTCGAAGTTCCGCAGCCGCGGCAGCTGCAGGCGCTCGGCGATCAGCGGGTGCAGCCCCCGGATGACCCGGTCCTCGCCCACGCCCGGTCGGAACGTGAACTGGTGGTGCATCGGCGTGCCGTTGCGCCCGGCCACCGACACCGTCACCCGCTGGAGCACGTCCAGCAGTCCGGCGCGGTCGACGATCTCCCGCAGCGTCGCGGCCATCGCCTCCGTCTCGGGCTGGTCGGCCCAGGTCAGGTACACATCGGCGACCGACGGCTCCGGGTCGCGGCGCGCCGTCGGAGACGCCGGGCCAGAGCCGTCGCCGGAGTCCGAGCCGGACAGTTCGGCGACCTTTGCCAGGGTCGCCGGCAGCTCGGCGAAGTCCGTGGCCGCCGCGATCAGCCGGAAGCGCTCGCCGTCGCGGTCGTACTCCGCGGTGAAGAACGAGCGCCCCGTCACCTCGACCGTTCGCGCGTCGCTCGCGCCGCGGTTGCCGTAGTAGCGCCGGCTGAGCACTTCGAGCATCGGGCCGTGGTCGGCACCCGGCTTGCCGACGCGCTGACCGAGCAGCCGGACCAGGGGCTCGGGCGAGGCGACCATCGTCGTGATCCGCTCGGCGCGGTCGGCCGCGTCCGGGTGCCGGTCGAGGTAGCGCAGGTGGCTACGGACGCCCGCGTACACCTCGGCACGCTTGCGGCGCAGCATCGGCTGGGCCGCCCACCGGAACACGATGCTGCGGGCCAGGTCGCCGACCACCGGGAACCGGAGCTGGGTGGCGAAGATCAGATGCTCCAGCGCCTGCCCGACCAGCTCGCGCAGTCCGTCACCGGGCAGCGGCTCGGTCAGCCACTGCTGCAGGAACGTCACGATCACCGAGACATCGGCCGACGCCCGTCGCTGCGCAAGGAAGATCCGGAACACGGCCTCCTCCAGCGCGGCCGTGCGCTCGAAGTCCTTGACGCCGTAGTGGGCGAGCACCCGGGCCAGCCGGTTGCGGAAGGTGTCCGGCAGCGCGGCGCGCTCGACGTCAAGGCACTGCAGGTAGGCGTGGAAGTATTCGCGCGGGCTGTGTACCCGGGTGTCGGCCCTGGTCTCCTCGCCGACCGGCCGGTTGCGGCTGAGCTCGGACAGGTCGGCGAACAGCTGCAGCAGCTCGACCTCTTCCTCCAGCGGAGGCCGGGTGAGCTCGGACCGCGCGGCCAGGTAGTGGGACAGCGCCCGACGCTCGTCGCGGGGGTCGAGGTCGTAGCCGAGCAGCAGGCTGCGCAGGTCGGCGATGCCGCGGGCGACCCGGGCCTCGGCGGACAGGCCGGCCGGCTCGGACGGCAGCTCCAGGTCGACGGCCTCGCCCTCTGCGGCCTCGCCCGGGGCTTCGTCGCCGACCGGTTCCAGGCGCAGCAGCGGGGCGCCGGCCTCCACCTGGCTGCCGACGGAGACCTGGCACTCGCGCAGCTTCGCCCGGAACGGCGCGCGCAGCACGGTCTCCATCTTCATGCTCTCCAGGACGAGCACGGGCGCGCCCGCCTCGACCTCGTCCCCGACTTCGAGTGGGGTGGCGACGACCAGCGCGGGCGCGGGGGAGCGCAGCACGCCGCCCTCGTCGCGGCTGACACGGTGCGTGATGCCATCCACCTCGACCAGGTGGACGGGCCCGTGCGTGTGGGTGACGAGCCGGAACTGCCGGCCGTTCACCAGGATCCGGCCGGTGTGCTCGTCGTACCGATCGAGTTCGGCATCCACCGCGGACGCCTCGCCGATGCCGACCCGGAACCGGTGCGGCCCGGTCTGCGCGACGGTCACCCGGTAGCTCGCGCCGCGGAGCTTGAGGTCGACCGGCCGGCCGCTCTCGTGCTGGACCTGCGGGCGGCCGCCGTGGGCGGTGGACAGCAGCCGCTGCTGCTCGACGAGCGCCTCGTCCTCGTACGCCTCGATCGCCGCCGCGGCCAGCGCGATGCCGGAGTGCTTGGTGGAGACCAGGCGGCCCTGTGCCCGGACCCGGTCGATCCACCCGGTGTCCGCGCTGGCGTCGATCACCTCGGGCTGGTCGAGCAGATCGAGCAGGAAGCTCTTGTTGGTGGCGCCACCCTCGATGATCACGGTGGTCTCGGCCACCGCGCGGCGCAGCCGGCCCAGCGCTTCGTCGCGGGTGCGGCCGTAGGCGATGATCTTGGCGATCATCGAGTCGAAGTCCGCCGGGATCACGTCGCCCTCGCTGACCCCGGTGTCCACCCGGATGCCGGGGCCGCTGGGCAGCGCCAGCCGGACGATCCGGCCGGGCGACGGCGCGAAGTCCCGGTCGGGGTCCTCGGCGTTGAGCCGAGCCTCGACGGCATGGCCGGCCTCGGCCGGGATCCGTTCCCCGAGCCGGCCGCCGGCGGCCACGTGGATCTGGGCCTTGACCAGGTCGAAGTCGGTGGTGGCCTCGGTGATCGGGTGCTCGACCTGCAGCCGGGTGTTGACCTCGAGGAAGGCGAACAGCTGGTCGCCGGGGTGGTAGAGGAACTCGACGGTGCCCGCACCGCGATAGTTCACGGCCAGCGCGAGCCGCTCGGCCGCCGCCTTCAGCTCGCGGGTCTGGTCGGGGGTGAGAATGGGGGAGGCGGACTCCTCGATGACCTTCTGGTTGCGCCGCTGGACCGAGCAGTCCCGGACCCCCAGCGCCCACGCGGTGCCCTGACCGTCGGCGATCACCTGCACCTCGACGTGCCGTGCGCCGGTGACCAGGCGTTCCAGGAACACCACGCCGCTACCGAACGCGCGCTCGGCCTCCAGGCTCGTGCGCTCGTAGGCGTCGGTGAGTTCCTCCTCGCTGCGGACGACCCGGATGCCCCGGCCGCCACCGCCCGCGGTCGCCTTGAGCATCAGCGGGTAGCCGATGTCGGCCGCCGCGCGCTTGGCCGCGTCCAGGCTCTCCACCGCGCCGCGGCTCCACGGCGCCACCGGGACGCCGACCTCCTCGGCGATCAGCTTCGCGCCGATCTTGTCACCGAGCTCACGCATCGCGCCCGCGCTCGGACCGATGAAGGTGACACCGACCTTCTCGCAGAGTTCGGCGAACGCCGGGTCCTCGGCGACGAAGCCCCAGCCCACCCACGCCGCGTCCGCGCGCGTCTCGACCAGCGCACGTTCGAGGATGCTGTGGTTCAGGTACGGGCGCGCCGACGCGGGCCCGAGGCAGTAGCTGTCGTCCGCTTCGCGGACGAAGGTGGCGGTGCGCTCGGCGTCGGTGTAGAGCGCGATGGTCTCGATTGGCGGGGCCCCGGTCTCGGCGTTGAGCTCGCGAACGGCGTGGATCAGCCGCATGGCGGCCTCTCCCCGGTTGACGATGGCGATGCGGCTGAACACCGAGTAAGCCTCCCAAAAGTGCGTTCACAACATGATGGGGGCTCCCTCGGGGCAGGGGTCCCCGTCACAACTTTGTCCGCTACCGGCCGGTAGGCAAATCGTCGGACCCGCCACCGGGGGACGGCGAAAGTTGTGGACATCCGCCAACTGCAGTTGTGGACTCCCGCCAACTTCTAGACATTTCGGTTTCAACACCTGAACAGCTGCCAGGCCCGGCAAGTCAGGCACCAGACCTGCGCGGGCCGGCCGGATCAGCCGGCGCCCCGAGCATTCTGACGAAACGCCGATATCCGGTGGCGGGACCGGCCCACGCCGGTGAAGATCGCGGCGTGAGTGCCTTCCTGGAAACCGAACGGCTCGTGCTGCGCCCGTTCACCGACGCCGACGTCGAACACCTGGTCGCCCTGGACAACGACCCCGACGTCATGCGTTTCATCAACGGTGGCCGGCCGACGAGTCGCGACACCATCCAGGAACGGATCCTGCCGCGCCTCCTGCACGACTACCCGTGCTTCGGTACCCGTGGCTACTGGGCGGCCGAGGAGAAGGCCACCGGCACCTTCCTGGGATGGTTCGAGTTCCGTCCCCTCGACGAGCACAACCCCGAGGTGGTCGAACTCGGCTATCGGCTGAACCAGGCCGCCTGGGGCAAGGGCTACGCCACGGAAGGATCGCGGGCCCTGATCAGCAAAGGGTTCACCGACCTCGGCGTGGAGCGGGTCACCGCGAACACCATGGCGGTCAACAGCCGGTCCCGGCGGGTGATGGCGAAGGCGGGTCTGTCGTTCCTGCGGAACTTCACCGGGGACTGGCCCGACGCGATCGAAGGCTCCGAACACGGCGAGGTCGAGTACGTACTCACCCGCGCCGACTGGGAGCAGCGCCGATAACCGACAGCCGTGCCTATGCCCGGCTGGCGGTGAGCAGCAGCGGGGTGGTGACCCCGTGCCGAGCGCCCAGGTCGGCGAGGAAGCCGCCCAGCCAGCCGAGCGCATCCAGTGACCACTCGGTGAGCGTCCCGTGAAAGGTCACGCGGTGCAGCGGCGGGCCGTTCCAGAGCCTGTCGTCGAACGGGGTCGTCATGGCCAGCGGATGGTGATCGGCCAGGGACTGCGACTCGCACACGAACACGTCCTGGTCCAGCCCGCTCATCCGGTCGCGCATCTCCGAGGCCGCCGAGAGGAAGGACGCCGCCTGGCCGCTGTCGAGCGTGACCCGCACCGGCGTCCTCGACCGCGGGTCACCGCCGCCGAACCACCGGGCGGTGCGGACCGAAGGTATCTGGGCATATTCCGGGCGCGACCCGGGGTCGAGGCCCTGGACGGGTAACAACACCTGCACGGCCCGCAGCTGCAAGGTGCCGATCCGCGCCACGGCGTCGCCGGCGCAGCGGAGGAACGGCTGCACCGGCAGCGGCCGATCGCCGGGCACCGCCTCGACCCCCACCTGGAACCATGCGGCCAGTGACGCCTCTGAAGCGGCGCGCGGGTGAGCTTGCCCGGCGTCGTTCATGCCCCACAGGCCCGCCGCCCCGACCGGTCGCTCCTCGATGCCCCAGGCGGTCTTCCGAAGCACCCCGCCGATGTCGTCGAGCCAGCTCATCGCGAGCGACCTGTCGTAGAACAGCAGGTACGCATCCGGGTCGGCGTCCGGGTTCCGCCACGGATGCGGTGCCAGCTCGCCGTACAGCGCCGCGAACATGGTGCCCACCGGGGAGCGGGCACCGGGTGCCAGGCCAGGGCGGGCTTCCTCGCTGGTCATCGGTTGCCTCTCAAGCTGTCAGGCCACCCCGGCCTGCCTCACCCCCACAAGGGGTGATTCTCCCAGCGTAACGGCGCGCGGAACCGCGCGGCGCATACTGGCGACGTCCCGGCCCGGCACCCCGTACGGCCCCTGGAGAGCGAGATGAGACACCTCCGACCGGCCCTCGGCGCGGCCACCGCTGTCCTCGCCACCGTCGCCTGCACCACCCCGGTCACCCGGACAGCGGCCACCGACGCCCGCTACGACGTGCTGGTGTTCACCAAGACCGCCGGCTTCCGGCACGACTCCATCCCGGCCGGCATCCAGGCCATCCGCGACCTCGGGGCGGCCAACAACTTCACCGTCACCGCCACCGAGGACGCCGCGCAGTTCACCGCCGACAACCTCGCCAGATACGAGGCGGTGGTCTTCCTCAACACCACCGGCGACGTGCTCGACCCCACCCGGCAGGTCGCCTTCGAGTCGTACATCGGCGCCGGCGGCGGCTTCGTCGGGGTGCACGCCGCCGCCGACACCGAGTACGACTGGCCGTTCTACGGCAACCTCGTCGGCGCCTGGTTCGCCTCCCACCCCGCCGTCCAACCGGCCACCATCACCGTCGAGGACCGGACGCATCCCGCCACCGCCCACCTGCCGGCGGCCTGGCTCCGCACCGACGAGTGGTACGACTACCGCACCAACGCCCGCACCACGGCGCACGTGCTCGCCAGCCTGGACGAGTCGTCATACTCCGGCGGCTCGATGGGAAGGGACCACCCGCACGCCTGGTGCAAGTCGTACGCCGGCGGCCGCGCCTTCTACACCGGCGGCGGGCACACCCAGGCCTCCTACGGTGAGGCGGCGTTCCGGGCCTACCTGCTCGGCGGCATCCGCTACGCGGCCGGCCGGACGAAGGCCGACTGCCGCCCCGAGACCGGCTGAGCGCCGCTGGTGAACCGGGACGGACGGGATACTGGCGTGCCTGGCCGGGCAGCCAACTCGGTGACCTCGCCCAAGGAAGCGGAGCGTCTCTGCGAGAAAATTCCTACCGGGCGTGTCCATCAGGCCATGTCCCATCCGTGGTTATGGCGTACGGCGGCCCGCCGTACCCGACAACGGGATAGCAAGGAGTTTGGACATGAAGTACATGCTGCTGATCAACGCCGGGGCGGTCGACGGGGACGGGCAGGCCGCCGGCTGTGATTTCCAGGACTGGATCGCCTTTGACAAGCAGGTGCGGGACGCGGGGATCTTCGTCTCCGGGGAGTCGCTGGCGGACCTGGTCACGGCCACGGTGGTGCGGGTCGGGCAGGACGGCCGGCAGATCGTGACCGACGGCCCGTTCGCCGAGAGCCGGGAGGTGCTCGGCGGCTTCTACGTCATCGACGTACCGGACCTTGACGTCGCTCTGGACTGGGCCGCCCGCTGCCCGGGCGCGCGTGGGGGCGGATCCGTCGTGGTGCGGCCGGTCGCCGAGTTCGGGGTCTGAGGGTGGCGCCTGCTGGCTCCGGGATGGCGGGCGAGGCGTCGCCGGCGTCGGTGGAGGCGGTGTTCCGCGAGGAACACGGCCGGCTGCTGGCGGCGCTCGTCCGCCGGTTCGGCGACCTCGACCTGGCCGAGGAGGCGGCCTCCGAGGCGGTCGAGGCGGCGCTGGCGCACTGGCCGGTCGACGGCGTCCCGCCGAAGCCGGGGGCCTGGTTGATGACCACGGCACGGCGCAGGGCCGTCGATCGGCTGCGGCGCGATCGCGCGTACGCGGCACGGCTCGCGCTGCTGCAGGTGGACGCGGACCGGGCCGATCCCGTCCCACCCGCGGACGCCGGCGGCGAGCTACCGGACGAGCGGCTGCAGTTGTTCTTCACCTGCGCCCACCCGGCCCTTCCCGCCGAGGACCGGGTGGCGTTGACCCTGCGCTGTCTGGCCGGGCTGAGTACGCCCGAGGTGGCGCGGGCCTTCCTCGTGCCGATCGAGACGATGGCGAAGCGGATCACCCGGGCGAAGAAGAAGATCCGCGAGGCCCGTATCCCGTTCCGGGTGCCAGCCGTGGACGAGCTGCCCGAGCGGGTGCCGGTGGTGCTCCAGGCCATCTATTCGATCTTCACGGAGGGGTACGCGGCCAGCTCCGGCCCGAGCCTGCAGCGGCTGGGCCTGGCCGAGGAAGCCATCCGGCTGGCGCGGATCCTGCGCCGGCTGCTGCCCGGCGAGCGGGAGGTCGCCGGGCTGCTCGGGCTGATGCTGCTGGTCCATGCTCGGCGGGAGTCGCGCAGCGGCCCGGACGGCGCGCTGGTGCTGCTGGAGGAGCAGGACCGCGGCCGGTGGGACCGCGCGATGATCGAGGAGGGTCGCGGGCTGGTCGAGGTGGCGCTGACCGGCGGGCCGGCCGGGCCGTACGGGGTGCAGGCCGCGATCGCCGCGCTGCACGACGAGGCGGTCGATTTCGCCAGCACGGACTGGCCGCAGATCGTGGCGCTGTACGAGGTGCTGCACGCGTTGACGCCGTCACCGGTCGTCGCGCTGAACCGGGCCGTCGCGGTGGCCATGCGGGACGGCCCGCAGGCCGGCCTGGCGCTGCTCGACACGCTCGCCGGCGAGCCCCAGCTGCGTGGCCACCATCCCTATCCGGCCGCCCGCGCGGAGCTGCTGCACCGGCTGGGACGCAACGCCGAGGCCGCCGCGGCGTACGCCGCGGCGCTCGCCTTGGCCGGCACCGAACCCGAACGCGCCCTCCTCCGGCGAAAGCTCGACGCGGTCGGGCTGAGAGACTGACCGCGTGGAGCAGGAGGCTGCCGGGCAGCGGACGGCGAGAGCGCGAGCCGGGGCGATCGGGTTCCCCCGGCAGGGCACGAGCGGGCCGTTCGGCGCCATCACCGACGTGCCCGGGGTCGAAGTGGGGATGCGGACGCTCATCTCCGGCGACGGGCCGCTGCGGGTCGGGCACGGGCCCGTACGCACCGGCGTGACCGCCATCCTGCCCCGGGGGCGCTCCGGCGTCCGGGACGGTTGCGCCGCCGGCGTGCATGTCCTCAACGGCAACGGAGAGATGACCGGCACCGCGTGGATCGCCGAGAGCGGTATCCTGGCCACGCCCGTCATCCTGACCAACACGCACGCGGTCGGCGCCGGCCACCGGGGCGCGATCGACTGGATGCTGCGCGAGCGTCCCGACAGCGACGCCTGGCTGCTGCCCGTGGTCGCCGAGACCTTCGACGGTCGCCTCAACGACATCAACGGCGACCACGTCAGGCCGGCGACCGTCGTCGCGGCACTCGATGCCGCCACCGGCGGCCCCGTGCCGGAGGGATCGGTCGGCGGCGGCACCGGAATGACGTGCTACGACTTCAAGGGCGGCACCGGCAGCGCCTCACGGATCGTCCGCTTCGCCGGCGTCACGTACACCGTCGGCGTGCTCGTGCAGGCGAACTTCGGCGCGCGTCCCGAGCTGACGCTCGCCGGCGTGCCCGTCGGGCGGCTGCTCGGCGGTGAGGTGCCCATGCCGGGCGGCGCCCCGCCGCCGGGAGCGGGCTCCGTGATCGTCGTCGTCGCCACCGACGCGCCGCTGCTGCCCGGTCAGTGCACCGCGCTGGCCCGGCGGGTACCGCTGGGTCTGGCCCGTACCGGCACCAGCGGCTCGCACTTCTCCGGGGACCTGTTCCTGGCCTTCTCCACCGCGAACCCCGGCGCGCTCGTCAGCCGCTACCCCGGCCCGTCGACGGAACGGCTCGAGCAGCTCGCCTTCGTCCCGTGGGGGCACCTGGATCCGTTCTACGAGGCGGGTGTCCAGGCGGTCGAGGAAGCCGTCGTCAACGCCCTCGTCGCGGGCACCGACATGACCGGCCGCGACGGGCATTTCGTACCCGGGCTCCCACACCGGCGAGTGGCGGAACTGCTGCGCACCGCCGCCCGCTGACCGCCCCCAGGTCCCGCGACTGACCGCCGTGCAGAGCTGCCAGGCCGAGGTGTTCCTGGCCGGCCGCTCGCCCAATGGGGACAGCGTCCACCGGCCCCTATGTGCCAGACTCTGATCATGGAAGAGGTGCCCGGTTACCTTCGCCCTTTCGTGCTGAGCCCGGCCGAGTGTCGACACGAGCGCGAGTCGAACCTCGACTGGTACCTACCGGAGAGCGACGAGCCGCGGCCCGCCGTGATCCTCGTCCATGGCGGCCCGCTCCCGCCCGAGCTTCACGCGACGCCGCGCGACTGGCCCGTCTATCGCGGCTACGGCAACCTGCTCGCCTCGCTCGGCCTGGTCGCGGTCACCGTGGAGCACCGGATGCGGGTGGTTGCCACCGCGCAGGGCCCGGCCACCGATTGCGCGACCGCTGTCCTCGACGTCGCCTCGGCGGTGGAGCGGGTACGTGCCGACCCGCGCGTCGACCCCGAGCGCATCGCCCTCTGGTTCTTCTCCGGCGGGGGCCTGCTGAGCACGGACTGGCTCCGCGAGCGGCCCGCGTGGTTGCGGGCCGTCGCGCTGACCTACCCGGTCCTCGCGCCGATGCCGGGCTGGGGCGTCGACCCGCGATTCGAGCCGTCCGCCGCGATCACCGAGCCGGGTACGCCCGTACCGCCGCTGCTGCTCACCCGGGTCGGTCTGGAGGCGGACGCGGTGGCCGGGACGGTCGCGGTGTTCCTCAAGGCGGCGGCCGACACCGGCGTGCCGGTGGAGGTGATCGACGTACCGAACGGGCACCACGCGTTCGACATGCTGGACCACACCGACGAGTCTCGGCGGGCGGTCGAGCAGGCGGCCAACTGGGTCTCGGCGAGACTGACCCGGTGAGTGCTCCTGCCGGCCCGGTCCAGGACGGACCGACCGGCGGGGCAGCCGCTGTCGGTTGAGCGCGGGAGCGACGTCGCGGCTACGGCCGCTCGTCGGGCCAGAGAACCCGGTCGAGGAAGTCCTCCACCGCCGTGGCCAGTTCGCCCAGCACCGCTGCCGACCGCGCAAGTGGTCCCGGTACGCGCAGCCCGTGATCAGCACCGTCTGCTTCGAACACGTGCGGAGACAGTTCGCGGGCGAGACCCGGGCGCCAGCTGCTGTCGGCCGTGCCGCCGATCAGCAGGCAGGGCGCGCTGGCCCGGCGAAGGCCCTCGACGACCTCCGGGCGGTGCAGCAACGGCGTGATCCAGATCGCGGGTAGTCCCTGGTCGGCGGCGAGACCGGCGGCAACGGTGCCCAGCGAGCTGGCGATGATCAATGGTCTCGGTAGTCCACGCAGCGCCGCCGCTATCTGTTCGGCCGCCCATGGTCCCCGCGCCTCCGGCGCGGTCGGCACCTCGCCGCGCCACGACACGTGATGCAGCTGCGCACCACGAAGCCGCGCCGCATCGGCCGCGAACAACTGGTGGGGCAGGTGCCAGCAGCCACCGCTGCCCGGGATGACCAACACCGCGCGCTGCGCCGGCACGACGTCCTCCCGCCTGTTGAACCGCTGGCCACAAGCCGTCCTGGCAGGCCGTGGAAGGCCTCGCCAACGGCAACCTACCCGTCGGGCGGCCGGCGGGTTGTCCCTCGTGTCGAGGTACAACCGGGCCTGCTGGAGGTTTTCGCCGGGGCGATCGACATGATCGCAAGAACTATACATCGACGACTGTCACAGTGTACGGTGCGGCCACCCGGCTTTCCCGGCCGGAAACGTCCGGTCATCCGGAAAGGAGCTACTGTGCGCCTTCGGTTCCCGCTGCGCCGACCGAATCGTCTGGTCGGCACCATGCTGATCCTGACCCTCGGGCTGTCCGCCCCGCCCGTCCTGGCCGCCGGGCCTGCCTTCGCCGCACCGGGCGGCGCCGCGGCCAGCCCGCTGAGCGCCGCCTTCGCCACCGCCGCCGCCCGCTACGACGTGCCACGGGACCTGCTCGTCGCGCTCGGCTACGCCGAGACCCGGCTGGACGGGCACGGTGGCACCCCGAGCGCGTCGGGTGGCTACGGCCCGATGCACCTGACCACCAACCCGTCCGTGCGCACCCTCGACGAAGCGGCCACGCTGACGGGACTCGAACGCGCGGCACTGCGCACCGACCCGGCCGCGAACATCACCGGCGCCGCCGCCGTGCTGCGGTCGTACGCCGACCGGGCCGGTCTGACCGCCGCCGACCGCAAGGACATCGGCCGGTGGTACGGCTCAGTCGCCCGGTACGGCGGCGCGACCGACCCGGCAGTCGCCCGGCTCTACGCGGACACCGTCTACGACCTGCTCGTCGCCGGATTCACGTCCAGCAGGGACGGCACGGTGACGGTCACCGGCCGGCGGGTCGTGCCGCAGCGGGGTGAACTGGCCCGGGTGCCGGCCCTCGGCACGGGCGGCGTCGGCACCATGAGCACCGACTACGGGCCCGCCGCCTGGGCGCCCGCCTACTCCGGCAACTACACCGTGGCGAACCGCCCCTCCGACTACCGGATCAACTACGTGGTCATCCACGTCACCCAGGGCTCCTACGCCGGGTCGATCAGCTGGTTCCAGAACCCGTCGGCCAAGGTGAGCGCGCACTACACGTTCCGGTCCTCCGACGGGGCGGTCACCCAGTCGGTCCGGGAGAAGGACATCGCCTGGCATGCCGGCAACTGGACCTACAACACCCAGTCCATCGGCATCGAGCACGAGGGTTACGTCGACGACGCCAGCTGGTTCACCGACGCCATGTACCGCGCCTCGGCGGCGCTGACCCGCAACCTGGCGAACAAGTACGGCATCCCGAAGGATCGGGCGCACATCATCGGCCACATCGAGGTGCCCGGGGCGACGCACACCGATCCCGGCCCGAACTGGAACTGGACGTACTACATGCAGCTGGTGAACGGCGTGACCGGCATCGGCACCGGCACGGTGAACACCGGCGGGGCCGGGACCCTCAACGTCCGCTCCGGGCCCGGGACCAGCTATGCCATCGTCGGCTCCGTCGCCAACGGCGCGAGTGTCAGCATCTACTGCCAGACCACCGGCACCACCGTGACCGGCACCTACGGCACGAGCAACATCTGGAACCGCATCGGCACCAACCGGTACATCGCCGACGCGTACGTGCTCACCGGGCACGACGGCTTCATCCCCAACGTGCCACGCTGCTAGACCGGCCTGCCCGTCCGTCGCCTCGGCAGCGAATCGCCGAGGCGACGGCCACGCCCGCCACCACTGCGGCAGCAGCACTCTAAGCACGAACGACGGTGCCCAGCCGGCCGAGGAAGGCCAGGTTGTCAGAGGTAGCGGCCAGTTGGTGAAGCAGTTGGTCGAGGGCCGGCTGGCGATCCAGTTGGGACAGCGCGGACCGCAGACCGCGCAGCAGGTGCCGCTCGCCGTCGCCCAGCAGCAACTCGTCGCGTCGGGTACCGGAGGCGCGGACGTCGACGGCCGGATACGTACGCCGGTCGGCGAGTGCCCGATCCAACCGCAGCTCGGCGTTGCCGGTGCTCTTGAACTCCTCGTAGATGAGCGTGTCGGCGGCGGAGCCGGTCTCCACCAGCGCGGACGCGAAGATGGTCAGCGAACCGCCTTCTTCGGCCTTGCGGGCAGCGGCGAGCAGCCTTTTCGGCGGGTTGAGCGCGGCGACGTCGACGCCACCCGAGAGCGTACGGCCGGCCGAGCGCACGGAGAGGTTGTAGGCGCGGCCCAGCCGGGTCAGTGAGTCGAGCAGCACGACCACGTCGTGCCCCAGCTCGACCAGGCGCTTCGCCCGCTCGATCGCCAGCTCCGCCACCGTGGTGTGATCCTGCGGCGGACGGTCGAACGTGGCCGCGATGACCTCGCCCTTCACCGACCGCTGCATGTCGGTGACCTCTTCCGGCCGCTCGTCGACCAGCACCACCATCAGGTGGCACTCCGGGTTGTTGCGGGTGATCGCGTTCGCGATCGCCTGCAGCACCATCGTCTTACCGGCCTTCGGCGGCGAGACGATCAACGCCCGCTGACCCTTGCCGATCGGCATCACCAGGTCGATCACCCGGGTGGTCAGGATGTGCGGCTCGGTCTCCAGCCGCAGCCGCTCCTGCGGGTACAGCGGAGTGAGCTTGTAGAACTCCGGCCGGCGCTTCGCCTCATCCGGCTCCATCCCGTTGATGGTGTCCAGCCGGACCAACGGGGCATGTCGGCCCCGGTGCGGTCCGGCGGCGGCTGCGCCGGTGATCAGGTCGCCGCGACGTAGGCCGTAGCGGCGCAGTTGGGCGGCGGTGACGTACGCGTCGGCAGCGGAGGGCAGGTAGCCGTCGACCCGGAGCAGGGCGTGGTCGTCGAGGGTGTCGAGGATGCCGCTGACCGGGACCGGTGAGGTTGACACGGTGTTCATTGGGCGCCTTTCGGTGTGGTGGGGTCCGGTCGCCTGCCGGAGACTGGCGGCGACGGGCTGGAACGGCGGGTTCCGGGCGTGCCGGTGCCAAGGACCGGCGCGACGGTCCCGGCGGGCGGTGAGGGTGAGCAGCCGGGAGCGGAAATGGATGCCGTGCGAGCGGGGAGCGCACCGGCGGACGCTGGCGCGAGCGGAGGTCCGGCCACACCTGGTGGCCACCTCGCCGGCCCGCGACCAGCCGCCTGGTCCGCGAGATGCGGGCGCGTTCGACTACCCGCCTGCTTCGCCACTAGCGGGCTTCATGCGAAGCGACGAATCGCTGAGGGCTCCCGGATCGGCTGCGGCTCAGGAGTTCGGGCCGAGGCGCCCGCAGTGCGGCGGGCGGTGCGCCAGCGGGAAAGTGTGCGGATCGGGCTCCGGGTGGCGCTGCGCGCCGGCATCCGCGCCCGTCGGAAGGCTAACCCAGGGCCGCCGGGGTGGGCAAGCGGGTTGCCCAGGCGAACGCTCCCTGCAGTGCGGGACGCGCCGACGGGGACAGGAGCTCCGTTGACCGGGCGCGGCGTCCGCGCTGGGGCGTGCCGCACCCGTCCGTCGCTGGTCGAGCGCGGGTCGGCTACCGGCCCGGCGCCGCTGCCTCGAGGCGTCGGCGAGGGAGCACAGGCCGCCGTTCGCCCCCAGGGATGCGGTGCGACGGCGACGGGACGGGCGGCGGATCGGCCCGCCGCCCGTCCATCGGGTCAGAAGTTCGGCCAGCTCCAGCCGAGGTAGTTGGCGTAGTAGGGCAGCCGGGCGGAGCCGATCCGCCCGTTCACGCTGGTCGCCACGAAGCTGCCGTCACCGCGGGAGATGCCGACGTGCCCGTACGGGGCGCTGATGTTCCAGAAGACCAGGGCGCCGCGGGGCGCGTTCAGGTCGCCCCGGTGGGCGGTGCCGCGAGCCACGGCGTCGTTCCAGTCCGCCATTGCGGAGGCGTAGATGCCGGTCCGGCCGTACGCGTTCTCGGCTGCCATCTCGCAGTAGCCCTCGTACGCGGTCGACCCGAACCGGGCTTCGTACCAGGCGACCGCGTTGTCAGCCCGACTGCTGGTGCAACTCGGCGCGACCTGGCCGTTGCTGCCGGTGTAGACGAAGCCGTCGGAGACGTACCCGCCGTTGTCCAGCCGGTCCCAGATGTTCGTGGCGCCCCAGTTGCCGTTGATCCACTCGCCGGTCGTCTGGCAGGTGATGTTGACCGTGGCGCCGTTGGCCACGCTGCCGACGACCGAGTAGCCGGTGCCCGGACCGGAGCGGACGTAGAGGCCACCGGATGCCTGGACGGTGCCGGTGGCGGCGAGCGCCGGCGCCGCCAGGCCAAGCGTGGTGGCGGTGGTGACGACCAGTGCCAGGACGGTGCGGGCGAGCCAACGGGTGGTACGTCTTCTCGGCCTCTCCAGCAGTGTCATGCCCTTCCCCCAGATCCATTGATTCCTATATAACGGGCCTGTCTGCCGAGGATCGGGGACGGGTCGCCGGTTGGCGAGGTAGGCAACGGTCGGGGAGGGCGTGACGCACATGCGGGCGGCGCAGGCGCGTGAGGTGATCGGGGCGCGGATGCGGGAGCTGCGTGAGTCGGCGGAGACGTCCCTGACCCGGGCTGCGGACCTGTCCGGGTGGGGAAAGGGACACCTGTCCCGGGTGGAGCGAGGGTTGACCAAGCCCAGCCGCGGCCTGGTGGAGTGGTACGACGCGACGTTCGGGGCGGGGCAGGCTCTGCTCGGCCAGTTCCTGGACCTGGAGGCGGCGGTCCGGGTCGGCCGGGAGACGTCGCTGCGGGACGCCCGGCTACGCCACTTGGGCGGCGTCGCCTGCTTTCCGGCGGTGGCCGGGGGCAGTGTGCCGGTCGACCACGATCCGGCCGACTGCTGCCTGCTCATGGCCGAGGATCCACCGGACGGCACGGTGGTGTCGGTCGGCCAGGCGTTCGACAAGACCTGGACGGTGCGCAACGTCGGCCCGGTGCCCTGGCGCGGGCGGTGGCTGACCCGGCAGGGCGCACCGGGGGTGGCCGGCTGGCTCCAGTCGCCGATCCGGGTGCGACTCGGCGAGGTGGATCCTGGCGCCGAGGCGGTGATCCGGGTTCGGCTGCGCGCACCGCACGTCGAGGCTGCCTGCACGGCATACTTCAAGATCACCGACGCGACGGGGCGGCTCTACTATCCCGGTTCCCAGTCGCTGCCGCTGCACTGCACCATCTACGCCGTGCAGCCGGACTCGCGTCGCGACAGCCGATGGTCACCCTGACGACGGTGCTCGACGGCCGGTTCGGAAGGCCCTGCCAATTTGACGGGGTGCTGACCGTTCGTCGCCGGGGGCAGTTGCCTTTACGCCTTTCGCGGTGCCTGATCGGCCGGGTCGCCGCGTCCTCCTTTCGGTGAGCTGATAGCCGGCAACTACTGACCGGTTGACGACTGAGATGTCGGTCACCACGCCCGCCGCGAGGTCCATCGTTGCGGCCTGAGCAGCGATTTTGTCCGCCGGAAATCGATCGGTCGACAGATCGGAAAGGGTGGAGCCGCTGACGGGAAATTCACTGTCAGCTAGCCGTCCGTCAATTCGCTTTCCCTGCGGCGACGCCGTGCCGCTGACTGTAGACATCCATTTGATTGAAACGGAGTCAACCGTGTCCACCACCAATGAGACCGGGCGGGCGGTCGTCCTCGGCGGCAGCATCGGCGGCCTGCTCGCGGCGCGGGTGCTGAGCGAGTCGTACGCGAAGGTGACCGTCTTCGACCGGGACGAGTTGCCGGCGGAGGCCGCCGACCGCAAGGGTGTGCCGCAGAGCGGGCATTCGCACGGCCTGCTCGCCCGGGGCCGGCAGATCCTGGAGGAGCTCTTCCCCGGTCTGACCGGCGACCTGACCGCCCAGGGGGCCGCCGCCATCGACATCCAACGGGACTGCCTCTGGGTCAACGACGGCCACCGGATCCCCCGGGTCGCCTCCGGGCTGCAGGGACTCTGCGTCAGCCGGCGCGCCCTGGAGGCGTACGTCCGGGAGCGGGTCCGTGCCCTGCCCAACGTGGAGATCCGGGACAGGTGCGAGGCGTTGGGGCTGCTCGTCGACGCCGACGGCGGCAGCGTCACCGGCGCCCGGATCCTGCCTCGAGGTGGGCCGGAGGAGCGCCACGCCGCCGACCTGGTCGTGGACGCGACCGGCCGCGGCAACCGCGGCCCCACCTGGCTCGCCGAACTCGGCTACCAGCCGCCCGTCGACGACCGGGTGGACCCCCACACGGTGTACGTCTCCCGCGACTACCGCCGCACCCCGGGCGAGGCCAACTTCGCCGCCTTCGTCAGCAGCCCGTCGCCGGCCGTCCCGTACGGCGGGGTGGCCATCTCGGCCGAGGGCGACCGGTGGATGGTCACGCTGTTCGGCGTCGGCCCGGACCAGGCCCCGCCGATCGACCCCGAGGGTTACCTCGCCTTCGCCGGGCGGCTGCCCGCCCCGGAGCTGCACGCGTTGCTGAGCCGGGCGGAGCCGCTCGGCCCGCCGAAGCGGATGCGGCTGCCCACCAGTGTGCGCCGCCGCTACGAGCGCCTCGCCCGCCTGCCGGAGGGCTTCATCGCGTTCGCCGACGCGATCTGCAGCTTCAACCCGGCGTACGGGCAGGGCATGACGGTGGCCGCGGCGGAGGCGATGGTGCTGCGCGACTGTCTCCGGCAGGGCCGGCGGGAACTGGCCCGCCGTTTCTTCGCCGGAGCGGCGAAGGTGGTGGACGTGCCGTGGGACATGGCAGTCGGTGCCGACCTGCGCTACCCGGCGGTCGTCGGACCGCGCAGCCGCCGGACCCGCTTCCTCAACGGGTACGTCACCCGGCTGCATGCCGCCGCCGCGCGGCACCCGGTGGTCGGTCGGCGCTTCCTGAGCGTGGCCAACCTGATGACGCCGCCGCCGGGGCTCTTCGGGCCGGGCATCGTCGCCCGGGTGCTGTGGTCCGGCCGGCGCACCACGCCTCAGGTGGTCCACCGCGAACCGGCGGCGCAGGTCGAGGAGTTGGTCGCCGGGTGACCTGGCGTCCATCCCACCGAGTTCGGCGGGCGAAAGAAAATCACGTCCGTGCAGTTCCGGTTTCCCTGGTAGATGGCGGCGTGCGGGTTGGTATGCCTGTGGGGTGTCGGAGCAAGCGAACAACGAGCAGCCTGCGGTAGGCGGCACCGAGCCGACGGAAGACGGTGGAACGGCGTCCCAGACATCGCTGGCGGGCCCGGCGGCGGGAAAAGCGGCGGGGGCGACGTTGCTGCTCGGCGCGTTGGGTGTGGTGTACGGCGACATCGGCACCAGCCCGCTGTACGCGCTGAAGACCGTCTTCACGCTCGACCGGGGCCTGGACCCGGGCTCCCGCGACGTGTTCGGCGTGATCTCGCTGGTCTTCTGGTCGATCACCCTGATCGTGTCGATCAAGTATGTGATCTTCATTCTGCGAGCCGACAACCACGGCGAGGGCGGGGTGATGGCCCTGGCCGCCCTCGCCCGGCAGGCGCTGCGCAACGCCGGCGGAAGGCGCGCCGCCGGCGTGCTGGCGCTCGGGGCGCTCGGCGCCGCCCTGTTCTACGGCGACAGCGTGATCACTCCGGCGATCTCCGTGCTGTCGGCAGTGGAGGGGTTGGAGGTCACGTCCCCGCAGTTGGCGGTGGTCGTACTGCCGGTGTCGGCGGCGATCCTCACCGTGCTGTTCGCCGGGCAGCGGTGGGGCACCGGACGGGTCGGGAACATCTTCGGGCCGATCATGCTGCTCTGGTTCGCCTGCCTGGGCGTGGCCGGCGCGGCCGAGGTGTTCCGCCGCCCGAGCATCCTGGGCGGGCTGTCGCCGACGTATGCCGTTCTGTTCGTCGTCGACCACCCGATCATCGCGTTCGTCGCGATGGGCGCGGTGGTGCTGGCGATCACCGGCGCCGAGGCGCTCTACGCCGACATGGGCCACTTCGGGCGCGCCCCGATCCGCCGGGCCTGGTTCGCCATCGTGTTTCCCGCGTTGACCCTCAACTATCTGGGTCAGGGCGCACTGATCCTACGCGCACCGGACAGCCGGGCCAATCCGTTCTTCCTCCTGATGCCGGAATGGGCGCGGCTGCCGATGGTCGTCCTGGCCACCGTGGCCACCGTGATCGCGTCCCAGGCGGTGATCTCCGGGGCCTTCTCGGTGTCCCGGGAGGCCATGCGGCTGGGGTTCCTGCCGCACCTGCGCATCCGGCAGACGTCCCAGCGCGAGTACGGGCAGATCTACCTGCCCGGAGTGAACTGGAGCCTGTTCGCGGCGGTCCTGGTGGTGGTCTTCGCGTTCGGCTCCTCGACGAAACTCGCCGCGGCCTACGGGGTGGCGGTCACCGGCACCTTCCTGATCACCACGACCCTGGTCCTGGTCGTCGCGCGAGCGCTGTGGCGCTGGTCCGCTCGGCGGGTGGTGCTGTTCGGGGTCGTCTTCGGCAGCATCGAGCTGATCTTCTTCACCGCGAACCTGGCCAAGGTCAGCCACGGTGGCTGGCTGACGCTGCTCATCGCGGTAGCCCTGTTCACGATCCTGATGACCTGGCGGCGCGGAGCCGCGCTGGTCACCCCGCGACGGACCGAACGGGAAGGACCACTGCCGGACTTCATCGACACCCTGCACGCCGCGGACATCCCGCGGGTGCCGGGCACCGCGGTCTTCCCCCACCCGAACAAGGACACCACCCCGCTGGCACTGCGCGCGAACGTCGCGCACAACCATGTCCGGCACGAGCGAATCGTGCTCATTACCGGCCGTACCGCGAACGTCCCGCACATTCCCTGGGATCAGCGGTTGACCCTCGATGACCTCGGCGACCCGAACGACGGCATCATCCACATCACCGCCGTGTTCGGCTTCCAGGATCCCACCGACTTCCCCGAGGTCCTGCGCCGCGCCGCCACCCACCCCCTCGCCAGCGGGATAGACCTCGACGAGGTCTCCTACTTCGTCTCGAGGATCACCTTGCGGTGCACCCCACATCCCGGGCTGGCCACCTGGCGGAAACGCCTGTTCATCGGCCTCGCCCACAACGCCGCCAGCCAGGCCGAGTTCCTCCACCTCCCCGAGGAGAAGACCATCGTCCTCAGCGCCGAAATCCCCGTTTGAGCCCTGTGTCGATCAGGCGCGCGGGCGCCAGGATCCGCGCGACCTGGATGACGGATGGCGCCGGGTCCGAGCCGGACCCGGCGCCATCCGGTCGCACTAGCTGGAGATGTTCCGGACCGTGTTGTACAGGTCGGCCACCTGGTTGCCGTAGTACGGCGAGAACATGTACTGCGGCAGGGTGTTGTACTTGAAGTCGTTGTGTCCGTTGAGGTAACCCCAGTTGCCGTCGAACGACATCAGCCAGCCCCCGCCGGATGAACCACCCGTCATGTAGTTGAGCATGTAGATGGTGCCGCCGCCCCCGTCGTAGGTCGGGCCGTTCTCCGCGGTGAGCACCTCACCGTTGAACGGGGACGCGGCCGGATAGCCGAAGGCGTAGTCGTACTGGCCGATCGGGTAGTTCCAGGCGATTCCCTGTCCGCCGAGGTAGTCGGTGATCCGCCAGCCGTTGCTGCGGGCCATCACCGCCGACCCGACGTCGTTGGCGAAGTCACCGTTGTTGTTGAACCAGGCCGTGGTCGTCCACAACTGGGTGGCGTACCAGTAGCCGTAGGGGGCCGATCCGTTGTTGTAGTTCGGGACGAAGGTCCAGTTGGTCGCCCACGCCCGGTTGCCGGTGAGGCAGTGACCCGCGGTCCACACCTCGGACTTGCCCTCGGTGTTCACGATGGTCGCCGAGCAGACGTAGTTGCCGCCGTTGAGGGTGAAGTAGACCTTGCCGGAGGTGCGGGCCACCGGGTGACCGACCGGGTAGTTGGGGTAGTAGGCCTGCGTCGACATGCCGGGCGAGGTGGCGGTGGATCCGCTGGCCTTCGGTTCGACGGCGGGCGCGGCCGGGGCCACGCTGCCGGACGGCCCCTGCGGGCGGGTGGTGCTGGTCGCCCGGTTCCCGGCGCTGTCGCGCGCGGCGAGCGCCGCCTTCACCGCGGGAATCTCGGTGTCCGGCTTGGCCGCCTTCATTCGGGTCGGGGTCCAGTACGCTGCCAGGGCCCGCTGCCGGGCGTCGGGGCCGTTGCCCGTGGCGGTACGGGCCACCTCCGGGCTGAGCTGTGCGTAGCTTCCGATGACGGCGCTGTTCGACGTGCTGAGGGTGGCCGGGGCGGCGCCCGCGGTCCCCGCCGTGACCAGCGTCGCCGCGGTCGCCAGCGCGAGAGCTGCCAGGCCGCGGAGCAGTCTTGTGGACATGTTCCCTACCTTTCGGATAGCGGGTCGGGAGCCCCAAAATACTGCCGCTGAAGCATTGACAGTCATCACTTGAATATCAAGTAGGCAGATGAAGGAAAATGTAACGAAAGTAGCGACGTCCTACTTATGGCATTGACTTGCCTAGATGTGCGGGGCGTGGTGCCGCGTTCGCCGAAACTCGTGGGAGAGCCGCGGCCGGGGGCCCGGGCAACTCGTCACCCCCAGGCTCGTCACCGTGGCGGCCTTCGTCCACCTCGGACGGGCAGACTCAAGAGTCCCTCAATTTCCATGCCTGAGGTGCCTCCAGGCAGTGTGGCCAGCCTAGGTTCGGCTCACTTCGATGGAACACGGCGACGTGCATCACCAGAGGAGCACCATGGCCCCTACTCCGCCCACCGATGCTGAGCTGAACACCCTGATCCGAGCTCGGCTGGCCACGCTCGGTATCGATCTTGATCAACTTCCGCCAGGAAGCGCCGCCGACCCGGAGACCGGCTCGCCGGGCCGGGATTCGGTGCTCGCCTCGCTGCGCTCGTTTCTGCGCGGCACCGTGGCGGCGCTGGCCGCGTACCAGTTGCCCGCCCCCGACGCCACGGATCCCGAGGTCGGGAGGGCGCTGTCGCAGCAACATGTGCCGATTCTGTACCCCTCGAACAGCACAGAATGGCGGAAGGCATGACTGCCGAACCACTCGACCGTTCGATCGACCGCCGGGTGTTCCTGGCGCGCGCCGCCGCGCTGGCCATCGCCTCCGCGGCAGGTGCCACCGTCGCCTCGCCGTCGTTGGCGCTGGCGGCCGGCCCGCTGTCCGTGGACCCCGGCGCGGGGACCAGGAACCGGGCCCTGGACCAGCCCAACGCCTACACCCAGCCCCGGCCGGAGGCGGTCGCCGATCCGACCGAGCTGACCATCGCCGAGGCGGCCTGGCTCATCCGCGCCAACAAGCTGACCCCCGAACAGCTGCTCGAGGCGTATCTGGCGCGCATCTCCAGGTACGACGGCACCTACCAGGCGTTCAACCTGGTGCTCGCCGAAGCGGCCACCGCGGCGGCACGCGCTGCCGTTCGCGCGCCACGACTCGGCGCGCTCCATGGCATTCCCCTGGCCATCAAGGACAACTACTACACCGAAGGTGTCCTGACCACCGCGAACTCCTTCCTGTTCAAGGACTTCGTGCCGCCGTACGACGCGACCGCGGTGGCCCGGCTCAAGGCGGGCGGCGCGATCGTTCTCGGTAAGACGCAGATGGGTCCGCTGGCCACCACCCGTGCCACCACGCCCGCCGGCGTGATCACCACGGTGAACGCCTGGACGCCGACCAACCGCAACACCGACCCCGGCGGATCGTCCACCGGCACCGCCACCGCGGTGGCCGGCCGGATGGCCACCTCCGGCATCGGCACCCAGACCGGTGGCTCGATCACCGCACCCTCCAACGCCCAGAACCTGACCGGACTCAAGCCGACCATGGGCCGCGTCTCGGCGACCGGCGTCATTCCGCTCAGCTACACCCGGGACCATCCGGGCCCGCTGGCGCGCGATGCCAAGGACGCCGCCATCATGCTGACCGCGATGGCGGGCGAGGACCCGGCGGACCCGCGCAGCCAGGGACTGCCCGACGTGCCCGACCTCATCGACGCGGCCACCCCGGTCTACCAGAGGAACCGGGTCAGGTTGCGGTGGAACACCAGGATCGGAGTGCTGCCCGGCTTCACCAACGGCACCTCGGCCACCGCGGCGGCCCGCCAGGCGTACCTGGCCCAGCTCGCCGAGATACCCGGGGCGACGCTGGTGGACGTGTCGCTGCCGGACGGGTGGAGCCAACTGACCGGCAGCACCTTCAACAACATTCGGCTGCCGGAGCGCAGCGAGCCGTTCATGCCGTACCTGCGGACAGACCTGCGCGGATTCGGCGTGTCGGTGACCAGTTGGCTGCAGGGAGCGTTGCTGGGTGGCAACGAGTTCCTCACCGGCCAGCGAGCCAAGCTGCTGCTGATGGAACGGGTGCTCAACGACCTGTTCGACGTGTGCGACGTGGTGGTGCAGACCGACCCGGTGCCCTTCGACATCCTGGGTCTGCCGGAGATCGCCTTCCCGATCGGGTTCACCGCCGCGGGCGTACCTATCGGCACCATCCTCGGTGGACTGCCGTACGCCGAGGACCGGCTGTTGTCGGTGGTGGCCGCCTACCAGGCGACCACGGACTGGCATCTGCGGCGGCCCGCCGACCCGCCCGCGGCGGCCAGGATGCGCCCTGAAGCTCCTGCGGAGGCGCTTCGGCTGACGGCTGAACAGGTCGCCGAGCTCACCCAGTAGCCCAGACGGAGGGCGGGAAAGCGTTCCCGCCCTCCTTCATTTTCGACGGGTCGCGGGGCGAATATGTGTGCGGTCGTTGCGGAAACCTCGACCGCAATTCTGCCGTGCCATTGAAACGTCCGCCCTCGTTCAATCCCTCACCTGTCGGCGAGCCGGACCGCGGACGCGACGCCAATCAGCCCGGACCAGGCTGTCCGGGGCCGGGTTCGGTAACATCAGCAAGGCTCAAGATTTGCTCAATTGCCGCCGACAGCGTTCCTGAAATTGATCGAAGCCTGTTGAATCGATCTCATCCGATCTGGCGCGGCCGCCCCTGTCGGTCCCTTTTCCGTCGTGCAATGTGCTGTGAAGGGGTGTCAGGTGAAACGAAGACTGTCTCGGACCGCGGTGCCACTCGCCTGCGTACTGACGTTGATCGGTACGCCGGTGCTGACGTCGGGAACCGTCGCCACCGCGGGAGACCGGGTGCCGAAGCCGGAGTCCGTGATCGGCTGGGTGCCCTGTGCGGACTACAAGCTGGCCACGTACGAGCAGATCGCCGACTACTACCGTGCGCTGGACAAGGCCAGCGACCGGATGAAGCTGGTCGAGATCGGCAAGACCAGCGAGGGCCGGCCGCAACTGATGGCCATCGTCTCCTCCGAGAAGAACCTCAAGGACAAGGACCTCGAGCGCTACCGGAAGACCTCGGTACAGCTGTCCCAGGGGGATGCGCTCCCCGCGCCGGAGGCGCGTGACCTGGCGAAGAACGGCAAGGCCATCGCCTGGGTCGACTTCGGCATCCACTCCACCGAGGTGGCCGGTCACCAGACCGCCCCGCAGTTCGCCTACGACCTGGTGACCAGCGAGACGCCCGAGGCGCGCGCGATCCGCGACAACGTCATCACCCTGCTGGTGCCGAACGTCAACCCGGACGGTGGGACCAAGGTCGCCGAGTGGTACCGCCAGAACCTCGGCGGTCCCTACCAGGACGCCGGCTATCCGGAGCTCTACCAGAAGTACGCCGGGCACGACAACAACCGTGACTGGTACATGTTCAACCTGCAGGAGACCCAGAACGTCGGGCGTCAACTGTTCCACGAGTGGATCCCGCAGGTCATGCACAACGTGCACCAGACGGCGGTCTTCCCGGCGCGGATCAGCATCCCGCCGTACGAGGACCCGCTGAACCCGAACATCCACCCCCAGGTGGTCCGCGGCGTCAACCTCGTCGGCGACGCGATGGGGCAACGGCTGGAACGGGAGGACAAGGGCGGCGCGCTGGCGCGCCAGTCGTACGACATCTGGTGGAACGGCGGCGCGCGGACCGCGCCGTATTACCACAACCAGATCGGCATCCTGACCGAGACGGCGCACGCCTCGGCGACGCCCCGGGTGTACGACCCCGCGACGTTCCCGAAGACCTTCGCGGACGGCACCTCGACCAGCGAGCCGTCGGTGTTCTACCCCAGCCCATGGAAGGGCGGTGAGTGGCACCTCTCGCAGAGCTGCGACTACATCAAGACGGCCTCGTGGGCGATGCTGCGCGTGGCCAGCGACGACCGGGAGTCCCTGCTCTACGGGGCGTCGCAGATGGCCCGCGACGGCGCGCGTGACGGCGCCCGCACGACCTACGTGATCCCGGCCGACCAGGCCGACTTCCCGACCGCCACGAAGCTGGTGGACAAGCTGCGGTGGAACAACATCCGGGTCGAGCAGGCGGTGAGCTCGTTCACCGTGGGCAACCGCACCTACCCGGCCGGCAGCTACCTCGTCCGGGAGGCCCAGCCCTACCGGGCGGCGGTCCTGGACCTGCTCAACGCGCAGAAGTACCCGGACCGTCGGCTCTACCCCGGCGGCCCGCTGGAGCCGCCGTACGACATCACCGGTTACACCCTGTCGTTCCAGATGGGCGTCACCGTCGACAAGCTCGACCAGCCGGTCCCGGCCACCACCCGCCAGGTCGACTGGCCGGCCGTGCCGGCCGGGGTGGTGGCGGGCGCACCGAAGTACGCGTACGCCCTCGACCCCCGCGTCAACGACAGCTCGGCCGCGGTGAACTCGCTGCTCGCGGCGGGGGAGAAGGTCTCCCGCAGCGGCGGCGAGGTGACCACCCGAACCGGCACCCTGCCGGCCGGGACCTTCCTGGTCACGCCCGCGGCAGGCACGGACGAGCGAGTGACGTCGCTCGCCACCCGGCTCGGGCTCAGCATCGCGGCGGTGGACGTGAAACCGGCGAAGGTGACCACTCTCGCCGCACCCCGGATCGGCCTGTACGACGGGTTCAACAACTACGACGAGGGTTGGACCCGGCTGATCCTCGACCAGTTCGGCTTCCGCTACGAGAAGCTGACGAACGCGGCGGTTCGGGCTGGCGACCTGCGGGCGAAGTTCGACACGATCGTGCTGCCCGACGCCACGTACAACTCGATGCGCAACGGCCGGGCGGCGGGATCGCTGCCGCCGGAGTACACCGGCGGGATGACCGACGCGGGCGTGGCCAAGCTCAAGGCGTTCGTCGAGGCGGGCGGCACGCTGGTGACCCTGAACAAGGCGGCCCAGCTGCCGATCAAGGCGTTCGGGGTGCCGGTCAAGGACGTCACCGAAGGGGTGGCCGACACCCGGTACAACATCCCGGGATCGGTGCTGAATCTCAACGTCGACTCGACCGACCCGGTCGGCGCCGGGTTCGCCTCGACCGCGTCGGCGTTCGTCGCCAACGGTCCCGCGTTCGAGGTCGAGCAGGGAGCCAAGGACGTCACGGTGGCGGCCAGTTGGCCGAAGACGAACCTGCTGAAGAGCGGTTTCCTCCTCGGTGACGACGTCATCGGCGGGAAGGGGGCCGTGGTCACGGCCAAGGTGGGCGACGGGCAGGTCGTGATGATCGGCTTCAAGCCGCAGCACCGGGCCCAGTCGCACGGCACCTACCGCCTGCTGTTCAACGCGATGTACCTCGGGGGCCAGGGCTGACCTGACCTCGATCCTGGTGGCCGGGCGCGCTGACGCGCCCGGCCACCACGGGACCGCCGGCAGAAGCTCTCACGACCGCGGGATGGGTAGCTCGCGAAGCGGGTCGCCACCGTCGACGAAGAGGCGGGCGTCGGCCCTGGTCGCCACGGCGAGCCGCGGCAACACCCGCTGACCCGCCTGGGGATGCCGCCCGTCGAGGGCGCCGACGCGGACGGCGAACACGATGTCGAACGGTTCTTCGCCGTCCTGCAGGACGAAATCCTCGGCCGCGACCTGGCGGACACTCATGCGGCCGGACGCGATCTCGGGCGCCGCACCGGCCTCCGCCTGTGCGACGGCGCGGGCGGATCGGTCGATGGCCAGGATGTGGCCGGTGGTGAGCCGGACCGCCACGGCTCGTGCGGCGGCCCCGGGCCCGCATCCGATCTCCAGGACGCGGGAGTGCGGCTGGAGGGGAAGGGCGTTCACGATCGCGGCGAGACGGGGCGACAGCGGTGCCGGCACCTCCGGAAGGATACTTGACGATCGGCTCCGACGTCGGGCCCGTGCGAGGGGATGGGCCGCCACGGGTCGTCAGCGTGGGTTCGCCGCTTATCGCCGCGGGGTAGCTCACGGAAGTTCGGCCAGCAGCGTCGCGACCTGCTGCTCGGCCAACTGCTGCGCGAACTCGACCGGGTGGCGGTCGGGCATTGTCTGCACCTCCGTCACGCCGAGCGCGGCGTACTCGGCCACCTCGGCCACGAACGCGTCGACGTCGGCCAGGGGCGGCCGCATGACCAGCACCGTCTTCTCGATGCTGTCGTAATCCCGGCCCTCGGCGGCGCAGTGTTGCCGCAGGACGTCCAGCTTGTGCGCGACCTGGGCGGCGCTCTCGCCGAACAGGTTGCAGGCGTCGGCGTAGCGGGCCACGAGCCGCAGGGTCTTCTTCTCGCCGCCCCCACCGATCATGATCGGGGGGTGGGGCCGGCTGATCGGCCCCGGCACGCACAGCGTCTCGGCCAGTTGGTAGTGCTTGCCGTCGAACGGGCCGTTGTCGGCGCTCCACATCTGCCGGCAGATCTGCAACGTCTCCTCGAGCCGTTCGAAGCGCTCGCCGACCGGGACGACCGGTACGCCGAGGCCGCGCTGCTCGCGTTCGTACCACGACGCGCCGATGCCGAGCTGGGCGCGCCCGCCGGAGAGCACGTCCAGAGTGGTGACAATCTTGGCGAGCAGGCCCGGGTGGCGGTACATCACCCCGGTGACGAGGACGCCGAGTGTCATCCGTTCCGTCTTCGCGGCCACGTAGCCCAGGGTTGTGTAGGCCTCGAGCATCGGCTCGTCGGCCGACGTCGTGAACTCCATCTGGAAGTAGTGGTCCATGACCGTGAATGTGGAGACGCCGGCCTGCTCCGCGATCCTTGCGGTCTCCGCCAGGGCCGGGGCGATCTCCGCCGGGTCGGCGGGCGTGGAGAAGTTCCAGTAGTGCAGGCCAAGCCTCATGCCTCATCCTCCAGTTCCTGGCGGCTCCTCCCATCATGCCGGGCGGGCGGCCGGTCCTCCGCTCATCCCGCGGACGGAAGGGAACGTTGCGCTGCCCGGCGTGAGAGGCGGGAATCAGTCGCGCAGCTACTGGTTCGATGAGCACTCCGTTGGTACTGTCGCCGAATGCCGACGGATTTCGCAGCTGACGGGATTGACCGCGCGCGTCTCAACCGGCTCCTTGAGCGGGAACGGGCCGAGTTCGTGGACCGGCACCCCCGGTCGGCCGCCGCGTACGCCCGGGCCGAGCACCTGTTCGGCAAGGTGCCGATGACGTGGATGAACAAGAACGCCGCCGGCTTCCCGGTGTACGTGGACCGGGCCCGCGGGGCCCGACTCACCGACATCGACGGGCACGACTACGTCGACTTCTGCCTCGGCGACACCGGCGCGATGGCCGGACATTCCCCGGACCCGGTCGTCGCCGCGGTCACCCGTCGACTGGCCGAGCTCGGCGGAGCGAGCACCATGCTGCCCACCGAGGAGGCGGCGACGGTCGGGGCCGAGCTGAGCCGACGCTTCGGGCTGCCCGCCTGGAGCTTCACCCTGACCGCCACCGACGCCAACCGGTGGGCGATCCGGCTGCTGCGCGCCGTCACCGGCCGCCCCCGCATCCTGGTCAACAGCTACTGCTACCACGGCTCCGTGGACGAATCGCTGATCGTGGTCGGGCCGGACGGGCGCCCGCGCAGCCGCGAGGGCAACGTCGGCGCCCCCTGCGACGTGACCGTGACCAGCCGGGTCGCCGAATTCAACGACCTCGACGGCCTGGCCCGCGAACTCGCACACGGCGACGTCGCCGCGGTGCTGATGGAGCCGGCGCTGACCAACATCGGCATCGTGCTGCCCGAGCCCGGTTACCTCGACGGGGTCCGCGCGCTCACCCGGCAGCACGGCACCTACCTCATCAACGACGAGACGCACACCTTCTCCGCCGGGCCGGGCGGCGCGACGGCGGCCTGGGGGCTGACGCCGGACGTGGTCACGATCGGCAAGGCCATCGGTGGCGGCGTCCCGGTCGGCGCGTACGGCCTGTCCGCCGAACTGGCCGCCGCGTTGACCGGCCGGGCGGACCTCGACCTCGTGGACATGGGTGGTGTCGGGGGCACCCTCGCCGGCAACCCGGTGTCGATCGCGGCCACCCGAGCCACCCTGCTGGAGGTACTCACCGACAACGCGTTCGCCGGCATGATCGACGTGGCGACGGTCTTCGCCGAGGGCATCCGCAAGATCATCGACGGGTACGCGCTGCCCTGGTCGGTGAGCCAACTCGGCGCGCGGGTGGAGTACCGCTTCGCCACGCCGGCTCCCCGCACCGGCACCGAGTCAGCGGCCTGCGCCGACCCCGACCTGGAGGACTACCTGCACGTCTACCTGATCAACCGGGGTGTCCTGCTGACCCCGTTCCACAACATGGCGCTGATGTGCCCGCAGACCACCGTCGAGGACGTCGCCCGGCACCACGAGGTCTTCGCCGACGCACTCGCGCAGCTGCTGGCCTGACTGCTCGCCGGCAGGGCCGGTCCGGCCGCGGACGGCGAACGCCTCGCGCGTGCTTGGCCGGACCTCGCCACCTGACGCCGGTCAGCTGGCAAGCTGGGTACTTGTGGATCGGAAGCAGGTGACGGGCTGGGTCGCGGCCTACGAGCAGGCGTGGCGCACGCCGGGGACCGAGGTGCTCGCCACGCTCTTCACCGAAGCGGCGAGCTACCTGCAGGGGCCCTACCGGACACCGGTCATCGGCCTGCCGGCGATAGCCCGGATGTGGGAGGTCGAGCGCGACGGCCCCGCCGAGGTGTTCCACCTGACCAGCGAGATCGTCGCGGTCGAGGGCGACACCGCGGTCGCCCGAGTGGAGGTCCGGTACGGCGACCCGGTCGAGCAGGAGTACCGCGACCTGTGGATCATGCGATTCGCCGAGGACGGGCGCTGCCGATCGTTCGAGGAGTGGCCCTTCCAGCCGGCGTAGCCGACCGTCTCCGGTCCGGTGGACGCTGATGTCCGCCGGTCGGCTCACCCGGTCATCGCAGCGACCGGAAGGCCGCTCGAAGCTCCTCCGCGAACAGTTGGGGCTGCTCCCATGCCGCGAAGTGACCGCCCCGGTCGACCTCGTTGAAGTAGCTGAGCTGCCGGTATGCCTGCTCCGCCTAAGTCCTCGGTGCACGGTAGATCTCGCCCGGAAACACGGTCACCCCCACGGGAAGCGAGATCTCCGCTGTCTGCTGTGACGCGGCGCTGAAGTAGTCGTACTTGTTCTCCCAGTAGAGCCGCGCGGAAGAGACGGCGGTGTTCGTCAGCCAGTAGAGCGAGATGTCGTCGAGGACATCGTCCCGGGTGAGGTCGCCCGCGGGTTTCCCTTCGAGCACCCGCTGGATCGCCCCGGCCGGCTGGCCATAACCGTCACCGTGGTCAAGAAGCCAGGCTGCCAGGCCGACGGGCGAATCCGTGATGCCGTAGCCCACGGTCTGTGGTCGGGTTTGCATCATGACCCCGTAGGCGGCGTTCTTCAGGAAGAAGCCGCTCAGCGTCTCGAAGGCCCGCTTCTCGTCAGCGGACAGCCCGGCCGGGGCCGGATCGCCACTCATGGTTACCTTCGCCAGGTCGCCCGGCACCGTCGCCGGCATGTTCACATGTATGCCCAGAAGCCCCGACGGCGCCTGGCGCGCCATCGCATGCGCGACGAGTGCCCCCCAGTCGCCGCCCTGGTGCACATAACGTTCGTATCCCAGGCGCCCCATCAGGTCGGCCCAGGCGCGCGCGATTCGGTCGGGATCCCAGCCCGTATCCTGCGGTTTCTCGGAGAAGCCGTGGCCGGGCATCGAGGGTATGACGACGTCGAAGGCGTCCTCCGCCCGGCCACCATGAGCCGGCGGGTCGGTGAGCGGACCGATGGCCTTCAGGAACTCCAGGATCGAGCCGGGCCAGCCATGGGTGATGATCAGCGGCAGGGCGTTCGGATGGGGAGAGCGGACGTGGATGAAGTGGATGTCGAGGCCGTCGATGTTCGTCATGCACTGCGGCAGGGCGTTGAGCCTCGTCTCCACCTTGCGCCAGTCGTGGTCCGCCGCCCAGTACCGGGCGAGCTTCTGAAGGTGGCTCAGTTGCACGCCCTGTGATTGATCCGGAACCGTCTCCGGATCGGGCCACCGGGTCGTCGCCAGGCGTCGGCGGAGATCGACGAGATCCCCCGCTGGGACATCAACGCGGAACGCGCGTACTTCTGTCGCCATCGTTGCTGTCGCCATCAGAATCCTCTTTCCGCCGACTACCTCGCGCGGTCCGGACGGACGCCGACCTGCCTGCGACCGGAGGCGGTCGAGCGTGGCCACAACACGGGAGCCGGCCGATGTGCCGGCTGGCCAGAGCAAGGAATCTCCTTGGCGCCACCGAGGCGCCAAGGTTCAGCCTAAGCTTCGGGCCGGGACGTGCGAGCCGGAACGCCAACTTGACGGCCGGGCGCTCTCGCCGTGACGACGGGCTGCCGGTCGCGGTAGGCCGGACTGGCACCCGGCCGCACCGCCGAGCCGGGTAGCGCGTCAGCGCACGATGACGAGGTTGGCCATGTCGACCACCGGGCGGTAGCCGAGCCTCGCGTAGACCTTGTTCGAGGTCGGGTTCGCCTGGTCGGTGAACAGGCACACCCGTGCACCCTCGGCCTGGAGCCGCCAGGAAACCTCGGCGACCGCGTTGCTGGCCCAGCCGCGCCCGCGTTGCGTCGGGGGCGTGTACACCGGACCCACCCGCGCGACCCCGAACGACGGTGGGTTGGCGCCCGTCAGGTGCACCGGCTGCCCTTCGTCGTCGACCCAGAACCACATCCGCCCGGCGCGGAGCCGGCGCAGCAACTCCGCACGCTCGGGCATCTCGTGCGCGCTGGCCCCTCGCGGACGGCCCGCCTGTTCGTCGGCATCGCCCACGAACGCGCCGAACCACTCCGTGACCAGGTCCACGTCGTCCTCGGTCGCGACCACCAGGCCGCCGGGCGCGGGCTCCGGCCGGACCAGCTCGCCGAGCTCGTGCAGCCGCGTGTGTTGGCTGACCTGTACCCGGCCCCCACCGAGTCTTGTCAGCTCGGCGGCGCACCGTTCGACGGCGGGAAGAGCCCCGTTGATCGCGAGCACCTCCTCCCCGCGCTCGTGCAACGTGCGGGCCAGGGCCACGGCCGCCTCGTCGGGCATCGGCAGCAGGAACGGCGGGTAGGGCGCGAACGGAGCCGTGCGCATCCCGGCACCGACCACGGCGCCGGACTCGTCTCTGACCACCAGCCACCAGTCGCGCTCGGGCTGCGCGATCCCATCGGCCTGCTGAGCCGACCGCCGGTGCGCGAAGCCGGCCACCACCGTACCGATCACCGGGTCGGCGGCCAGGTGGTCACCGGCCGCAGCGAGGAACTCGTCGGGGTCGGTGTGGAACTGCAGGCGCGAGGTGGCCATCGGGACAGCGGTCATCTGGGGAAACTACCCACCGTGGTGCCACACCGGCAGCGGAATTTCCACGCCGTGGTCAGGGCCCGGGACAGTCATCCAGGCCGATGTTGTGATACCAGCACCCGCCGGACGGGGCGGTGTCGAAGCGGACGGCCGCGACGGCGTTGCCGTCCAGGTGGTTGTCGTGGACCCACCCGGATTCGCAGGTGCCGGCGGTGGTGATCTGGAGGCCGTGGGTCTGCGTCCGGTGGGGCTGGCTGTCCCAGACCCGGTTGTTGTGGATGGTGGGGTGGTAGGTGACAGCGGCCACGGTGATGCCGGCCCTGGTGGGCGGGGCGCCGGGTATCTCGTAGGGAGTCCCCGGCGGTGGGGTGCGGTCCGGCCAGGCGGTCAGCGCGCCGGGGCGGCGCGGCGCGAGCACCAACTTGGTCGCGGTGTTGCCCATGACGATGACCCGGTGCCCACCGACGGTGATCCACTTGCCGCGGTGGCCGTCCGGCACCCAGTTCGCGGATGTGTCGGTGAGGGACCGTTCGGTGTACGAGACGGTGTCGCCGCTGCCGGACGAGGCGGGTGCGGTGCGCCGGCCGTTGTTGCGGATGCGGTTGCCGGCTATGGCGACGTCGGCCAGCGAGGAGTCGGCGAGGATGCCCTCGAGGGCGTTGTCCCAGAACTCGTTGTCCTTGATGATCATGTCGGTGGCGGGCGCCTGGGGTCCGCCGGCGAGGTTGTGCTGCCAGTAGCCGTAGCGGCCGTTACGGCTGATGCGGTTGCCTTCGACGGTGTAGGGGCCCGGGGTGTTGCCGATGGCGACCCCGTCCCAGACGTTGTCCTCGATGACGCAGCCGGTCACGATGCCGCCCCGCCCGGCGACGCCCGTGGTGCCGAGCGAGGACACGTCGTAGCCGGCCTGGTGGTTGCCGATCAGGGTGCAGCCGGAGACGATGAGCCCGTCGGCGCCCCAATCGGAGATGCCGAACCGGTTGCCCTCGGCGTGGCAGCCGATCACGCGGATCCCCCGAGGCGGGGTCCAGTCCCTGCCCTGCAGCTCGAAGAAGATGCCGTTGGTGCCGTTGCGGATCGTGGTGCACGCGCTGACCGTGCACCGCTCCACCGGCCCCCAGCCGCCGATGCCGATGCCGATGCCGGCGCCGCCCATCCACTCGCCGTTCTCCAGCCGGCCGCAGTGCTCGATCAACAGACTGTCGACGAACGTGTCCTGCAGGAAGTCGCAGCCGAAGCCGGTGGCCGCCGTGTCGTGGATGTACAGGTCGTGGAAGCGGCCCCGCCACACGTACTGCATGCCCAGGCCCTTGGCGAGCACGTCGTATTCGGGCAGCCGCACCCCGGAGCCGTCGATCTCGAAGTACGCGAAGGTGCAGTCGGCGATGTGGTTGTCGCGGCTGGCGCCGTGTTCCCGGGCGGTGAAGTAGGCCAGCGGAGTGGGGGAGCGCGGATCGCCCGGATTGGCCAGCACGAACCGGGTGGCGGCGGCCCCCGCGCCGATCAGCGAGACACCGCTTCTCCACACGGTGCCCTTGTCCCTGATCGAGTACACCCCGGACGGGCAGTAGATGGTGCGCGGCTGACCGTCGTGGGCGTAGGCGGCGCCGAGGTGGTCGACCAACCGCTGGAGTGCCGGCTGGTCGTTGGTGGTTCCGTCGCCGGTCAGGCCGTGATCGCGGGCGTTGCAGACGAAGGGGTCCGTCGCGGCGGGCCCGGTCGTGGTCGCGGTCCCGGCGCGGGGTGGACGCCTGCCTTGCGGCTGGTGCATCGGGCCTCCTGTCCGCGAGGCAGGCCGCCGTCGGCCCGTGCCGTAGTGGGCGTACGCCGCAGCGCCGGCCAAGGGCGGATCGTGGTCGCGCGGGCGGCCGGAACGTCCGCGGCTCGCCAGCGCCAGCAGGAGGAGTATCCCACCGGCTCGGGCATCCCTGACCCCGCTTTGCCGTAGGGACGCGAGCTGGACAGCCGAGCAGCAGGGCTGTCTCCCACCTGACCGCCGGACAGCGGGGTCGACCGAGCCGCCCGGCGCGACCGGTTGGCCGCCCGGGCCGGAGCCGCCCGTTTGGCGTCCTGAACGACGGGTACGGGCGGTAAGAAAAGCGGGCAGGAGAGGTGGCGGGCGATGAACAAGAGCCGGTTCAGTGACGTGGTTGTCGGCGCGGCCGGCAACGTGGCCGGTGCGGTCGTCGACCCCCGCGAGGGATTCACCCGGCTCCGGGCGACGGTCACCGGCCGCACCCTCGCCACCGTGGCCGCCGGGCTGGTCATCGGCTATCTGGTGGCGCGACTCGGTCGCCGCGGGTGACGTCCAGGCAACGCCGGGGTGGCACGGCGGCCGGGGGAGCAGAGCGGCCATTTGCCGGTTCGCCGGCACGGGCCCGGGTAGCTGCCGGAGACTCGGGACGTGCCGGTGACACCCCGGTACGCGAGCACCAGTCCCTGCGGCGGCCCAGCTGGCACGGGGAACGGCGGCCGGCGCGGGGACTGCGCCGCGCTCCAGTGGCCGGCACCTGCGGGCGCCAGACCGCGGTAACTCCAGGATCAGGAGGCGTGACGTGCAGGAGATCGTAGGCGAGAGCCTGGCCCGACGGCTGGTGGATTGGGGCGTCGACACGGTCTTCGGCCTGCCCGGGGACGGCATCAACGGCCTGATGGAGGGCTTCCGCCGGCAGCGGGACAAGCTGAGGTTCGTGCTGGTGCACCACGAGGAGGCGGCGGCCTTCATGGCCACCGGCTATGCGAAGGCGACGGGGCGAGTCGGGGTCTGTGTCGCGACGTCCGGGCCAGGGGCGATTCACCTGCTCAACGGCCTCTACGACGCCAAGCTCGACCACGTGCCGGTGTTGGCTATCACCGGAATGCAGGAGACGTCGGTGCTGGGTTCGCACTATCAGCAGGAGGTGCACGCGGCGTTGCTGTATCAGGATGTGGCGGAGGCCTACAACCTGATGGTGACGAATCCACAGCAGGTGCCGGGGGTGGTGGACATCGCCATCCGGCACGCTCTGGCCCGGCGCAGCGTCGCACACCTGTCCTTCCCCAATGATGTGCAGGTCGCCGCGGCGGGGGAGGATCCGTATCGGCATGTCAGCCCGGGGAAGCCGCCGATGAGCAGCCCGGTGGTGTCGCAGCCGGCGGTGTCGGCCGTGCAGGCGGATCTGGCCCGGGCGGCTGAGGTGCTCAACGCCGGGAAGAAGGTCGCGATGCTGGTCGGCGTCGGCGCCCGCCGTGCTCGGGACGAGGTCCTCGCGGTGGCCGACGCGCTGGCCAGCCCGATCGTGAAGACACTGTCGGGCAAGATGGTGGTGCCGGACGATCATCCGCTCACCACCGGCGGGCTGGGCCTGCTCGGCACGAAGCCGAGCGAGGAACTGATGGAGGAGTGCGACACCCTGCTGATGGTGGGCACTTCTTTTCCGTACGGGAAGTATTTGCCCTCGCCGGGCCAGGCGCGGGTGGTCCAGATCGACATCGACGCGAGCCTCATCGGTCTGCGGCTGCCGATCGACGCGGCCGTCACCGCGGACGCCAAGGTGGCCTTGCAGCAACTGCTGCCGATGCTCCAGGCCCGATCGGACCGGTCCTTCCTGACGAAGTACCAGCAGGCGCGGGACGCTTGGCGCGCGGACATGGAAGCGTTGGAGGACCCGGGCCGTGAGCCGATCGCCCCGCAGTATCTGATCAGCTGCGTCGACGAGGCCGCCACCTCGGACGCCATCCTCACCTGCGACTCCGGCACCATCGCCACCTGGGCGGCGCGGCACTGGACCATCCGTGGCAATCGGGAGTTCTATCTGTCCGGCAACCTGGCCACCATGGCGCCGGGCCTGCCGTACGCGGTCGCCATGCAGCACGCGTTTCCGGGGCGGCAGGTGATCGCGTTCGTCGGTGACGGCGGGTTCGCCATGCTGATGGCCGAGTTCCTCACCGCCGTCCGCCACGAGCTGCCGATCAAGGTGATCATCAACAACAACAATGCGTACGGGCAGATCCTGTGGGAGCAGATCATCCTCGGCTACCCGGAGTACGAGGTTCGGCACGGGCAGCCGGAGCCGGACTTCGCGGCCTGGGCGCGAGCCTGCGGCGGTTACGGCGTGAAGGTCACCGACCCGAAGTCGCTGTCCGGGGCGGTCCGGGAGGCCCTGGCGCATCCGGGGCCGGCGCTGGTGGACTGCGACGTCAACCCGAACGAGCCGCCGATGCCCGGCAAGGTCCGCTACGAGCAGGCCAAGCACTTCACCGAGGCGTTCCTGCGCGGTGAGCCGCACAAGAAGGCGACGCTCGCCACCGTGGCCCGGGACAAGATCAACGAGCTGCGGTCATGACCCGGGTCGCCCCTGCGCCGGTCAGACTGCCCGACCCGGTGACCCGGGCGCCCGCTCCCGCCACCGACGTGGACCTGGACGCCCTGGCCGCCCGGCTGCGCCCGGTGGTGGACGGCGAGGTCCGGTTCGACACCGGGTCCCGTGGCGCCTATTCCACCGACGGCTCCAACTACCGTCAGGTCCCGCTCGGCGTGGTGGTGCCGCGCACCGTCGACGCGGCCGTCGCCACCATCGAGGTGTGTCGTCAGCTGGGCGTCCCCGTCCTGTCCCGCGGCGGCGGCACGAGCCTGGCCGGCGAGTGCACGAACACCGCTGTGGTGATCGACTGGTCGAAGTACTGCAACCGGCTGCTCGAGGTGGACGCCGAGGCGAAGACGTGCCTGGTGGAGCCGGGCATCGTGCTCGACACGCTCAACGAGCTGCTGGCCCCGTACCGGCTGGAGTTCGGCCCGAAGCCGTCGACCCACAACCACTGCACCATCGGCGGCATGATCGGCAACAACTCCTGCGGGTCGACGGCGCAGCGCACCGGCAAGACGGTCGACAACCTCGTCGAGCTGGAGGTGCTGCTCTACGACGGCACCCGGATGTGGGTCGGCGAGACCAGCGACGAGGCGTACGCCGAGATCCAGCGCCGGGGCGGCCGGCCGGCCGAGATCTACCGCCAGCTGCGCGCGCTGCGCGACGAGTACCTGACCGACCTCCGCACCCGCTACCCGCACATCCCCCGGCGGGTCTCCGGCTACAACCTGGACAGCCTCCTGCCGGAGAAGAACTTCCACGTGGCGCAGGCCCTGACCGGCTCGGAGAGCACCCTGGTCACCGTGCTGCGGGCCCGGCTGAAGCTGGTCCCGGTGGTGCCTTGCAAGGCGATGGTGTTCCTCGGTTACCCGGACATCGCCGCCGCGGCCGACGACGTGCCGCACATCCTGCCGCACAACCCGATCACGCTCGAAGGCCTCGACGACAAACTGATCAACTTCGAGAAGCGCAAGCACCTGCACCCCGCCGCGCTGCACCTGCTCCCGCAGGGCGGCGGCTGGCTGATGCTCCAGATGGGCGGCGACACGCCGGAGGAGGCGGAGGCCGCCCTCGCCCGGCTGCTCCACGCGCTGCGGCGTGAGAACGGGCCGACCGTGCACCGCTTCGACGACGCGGCCCACGAGGAGCAGATGTGGGGGGTCCGCGAGTCCGGCCTCGGCGCCACCGCCCGGGTACCGGGCGAGGCGGACACCTGGGAGGGCTGGGAGGACTCCGCGGTCCCACCGGAGCGACTCGGCGACTACCTGCGCGATCTCGACACCCTGTACCGGGAGTACGGCTTCGAGCAGGCGTCCCTGTACGGGCACTTCGGGCAGGGCTGCGTCCACACCCGCATCCCGTTCAAACTGACCACGGCCGAGGGCGTACGCCAGTACCGCTCCTTCATCGAGCGCGCCTCGGACCTGGTCGTCTCCTACGGCGGCTCCTTCTCCGGCGAGCACGGCGACGGCCAGTCCCGGGGCGAACTGCTGCCGAAGATGTTCGGCGAGCGACTGATCCGCGCGTTCGGGCAGTTCAAGGCCATCTTCGACCCCGCCGACCGGATGAACCCGGGCAAGGTCGTCGCCCCCTATCCGCTGGACAGCCACCTCCGGCTGGGCGTCGACTACAACCACGGCGACGTGCAGACCCACTTCCGCTACCCCGACGACTCCGGCAGCTTCGGCCGGGCCGTGCTGCGCTGCGTGGGTGTCGGCGAATGCCGCCGACCGCACGGCGGGGTGATGTGCCCCTCGTACATGGCCACCCGCGAGGAGGAGCACTCCACCCGGGGCCGGGCGCGGCTGCTCTTCGAGATGCTCGACGGGACGGCCCGGGGTGGCGTCATCGCCGACGGGTGGCGGTCGAACGCCGTCCGGGACGCCCTCGACCTCTGCCTGGCCTGCAAGGGATGCAAGGCCGACTGCCCGGTCAACGTGGACATGGCGACGTACAAGGCGGAGTTCCTGTCGCACCACTACCAGGGCCGGCTCCGCCCCCGCGCGCACTACTCGATGGGCTGGCTGCCCGCCGTGGCCGCGGTCGCCGCGCGGGCACCACGCATGGTGAACGCGCTGGCCCAGGCGCCCGGGCTGAGCCCGCTCGCGAAGCTGGTCGGCGGGGTCGACCAGCGCCGGGAGATCCCCGTGTTCGCCACCGAGAGCTTCCAGCGCTGGTTCGCCCGGCGGACCCCGGGCGGCGACGGCTCGCGGGGCGAGGTCCTCCTGTGGCCGGACACCTTCACCAACCACTTCCACCCCGGCATCGCCCAGGCCGCCGTCGAGGTGATGGAGGCGGCCGGCTGGCGGGTGCGGGTGCCCGACCAGGCGGTCTGCTGCGGCCTGACCTGGATCTCCACCGGGCAGCTCGGCGTCGCCAAACGGGTGCTCCGGCGGACCGTCGACGTGCTGCGCCCGCACCTGCGGGCAGGTATCCCGGTGGTGGGCCTGGAACCGAGCTGCACGGCGGTCTTCCGCAGCGACGCCCGCGAACTCTTCCCCGACGACGAGGACGTCTCCCGGCTGCGGAAGCAGACCGTCACCCTGGCCGAACTGCTGCACGACCACACCCCGGGGTGGCAGCCGCCGCAGCTGCCCGCGCACACCCTGATCCAGACCCACTGCCACCAGCACGCCATCCTCGGCACCGCCGCGGACCAGGCGGTGCTCGCCAAGGCGGGGGCCCAGCCGGAGTTCCTCGACTCCGGCTGCTGCGGCCTGGCCGGCAACTTCGGTTTCGAGGCAGGGCACTACGAGGTCTCCGAGGCGTGCGCCGAACGCGTGCTGCTACCGGCCGTCCGGGACGCCGCCGACACCGACGTCATCCTGGCCGACGGCTTCAGCTGCCGTACCCAGGTCGAGCAGGGCGCGTCCGCGGGCCGGACCGCGATCCACCTCGCCGAGCTGCTCCGGGCCGGCCTGCACGGCGACCCGGTGACCGCCCGTCCCGAGCGACAGTGGGCACGGCGCCCGGAGCGGCCGTCCCGCGCCACCCGACTGCTCGCCACCGGAGTCGTCGGCCTGGCCGCGCTCGCTCCGGCCGTCGCGCTCGCCGTCTGGCGCCGGAGGCGGTGACGGCGGCGCGGCGCGCGGGCGACGGCGCGGGAACCGCCGGTCAGTCGGGCGACGAACAGGGAATCGCCTGACCGAGCGTCACCGCGGTCTCCAGCATCAGTGCGTGCACGAACGCCTGCGGCAGGTTGCCGCGCAACTGTCGCTGCTGCACGTCGTACTCCTCGGTGTACAGCCCCGGTGGGCCGCAGGCCGCGCGACTGCGTTCAAACCACCGGTTCGCCTCGACGACGTCACCGGCCTGCCACGCGGCCAGCGCCGCCCCGTAGCCGCAGAGCAGGAAGGCACCTTCCGCGTCCCCGAGTGGCCGGAGGTCGGGGCGGAACCGGTACAAGTAGCCGTCACACTCCAACTCCCGCAGCACCGCCCGGCGGGTCGCCTCGGTACGCGGATCCCCCTGCGGCAAGGCACCCCGGATCCCGGGGAACAGCAGCGACGCGTCGACCCGCTCGTCGTCGTACGCCCGCTGCCAGCGCCCGGACCGGTGGCGGCCGTGGGCCGCCGCGTCGGCGAGGACGGCATCGGCGAGGGAGGCCCACCGCCCGGCCAGCCCGGCCGGCGCGACGCGGGCCGCCGCCCGCAGTCCGGCCACACACATCAACTTCGAGTGGGTCCACGGGCGCGGCGCCAGCTCCCAGATGCCCGAGTCCGGCTGGCTCCAGCGGTCGCCGATCACCCGCGCGGTCAGCTCCATCGCCCGCCGCGCGGCGTCGTCCAGCCGGTCGTGCCGCCCGGCGATCGCCAGCAGCAGCAGGACCTCCCCGAAGACGTCGAGCTGGAACTGCCCGCCGACCCAGTTGCCGACCCGCACCGGCGCGCCCGGATAGCCGGGCAGAAACCCCAGTTCCTCCTGTGGTGGCACCGGGCGGCCGTCGACCGTGTAGGCGGGGGCGAGCCGGTCCCCGTCCGCCAGCACCCGCTCGGTGACGAACGCCACCGCGTCGTCGAGCAGGTCGTACCGGCCGACCAGCGCACCGGCCCGGCCGGCGAAGGACTGGTCGCGGAGCCAGGCGTAGCGGTAGTCGTAGTTGCGGCCGGCCAGCGCCCGCTCCGGCAGCGACGCGGACGCCGCCGCCACCATCCCACCATCCGGCTGGGTCAGGCCGCGCAGCACCGCGTACGCGAACACGGCGTCCCGCCGCGCGTGGCCGCCGACCAGGCCCGGCACGGCCTGCCGCCAGGCCTGCTCGGTGGTCCGCCACAGCTCGGCGGGCTGGGGCGGCGCCTCGTCGAGCGGCCGCCCGGCGATCTCCAGCACCAGGTCGTGCCGGCCGCCGGCCGGCACGGTCAGCTCGCCGCACAGCAGGCCATCGCTGGTCTGCCCGAGCATCTCGCCACCGGAGTGCCGCAGGTACAGACCGCCGGTGCGGGCCAGCCAGTGCCGCCCCGCCCGGCGCACCTCGCGCACCGGCTCCCGGCCGAAGTCGGCCCGCGGATCCAGCCGGACGTGCACGACCGCGTCACCGTCCACGGCCTGGATCTGGCGCAGCAGCACGATCCGGTGCCGCTCGCCGGGAAACAGCAGCGCCTCCCGGGACTGGATGATCCCGTCCGTGGTCACCCAACGGCTCACCCACACCAGCGAGGCCGCCTCGTAGTGGCCGCCCCACACGAACCGCCGGTTCGCCGGCGTCACCAGGTAGTCGCCCCGCCCGCCGACCAGCCGGCTGAACACCGGGGGATCGGCCCAGCCGGGGGCGCACAGCCAGGTGACATTCCCGTCCGGGCCGACCAGCGCGCCCCGGCGCCCGTCGGCGATCAGCGCGTACTCCCGCAGCACACTCGGGCCCCGAACATCCTCACCCGCCGGTCGGCCTGGCCCCACGTCCTGATCCACCGCCGACCTCCCCGCAGCGTTGCACGCCACTACCCGCCCCACTGCGCCCTACACCTCACCCGCCGTGCGCGGTTATCTCGGCCGCCGCCGGGGTAGCCAGTACGGACAGGCGACGCTGGGAGGGCGACATGCGGCGAACCAGACGGCAGGCACAGGTTGCGGTGATCACCGGCGCCAGTGCCGGAGTGGGCCGGGCCACCGCCCGGCTGCTCGCCCGGCGGGGCATCGCCATCGCGCTGCTGGCCCGGGGACGCACCGGGCTTGACGCCGCTGCCGCTGAGGTCCGGGCGGCCGGCAGCCGGGCCCTGCCCGTGGAGGTGGACATGGCTGACTACGACCAGGTCGTCGCCGCCGGGCAGCGGGTGGCGGACGAGCTCGGCCCGATCGACCTGTGGATCAACAACGCCTTCAGCTCCGTCTTCGCGCCCTTCCAGGAGACCCGACCGGAGGAGTTCCGGCGCGCGATGGAGGTCACCTACCTGGGGTACGTGCACGGCACCCGGGTCGCGCTCGCCCACATGACGCCCCACGACCGCGGGACGATCGTGCAGGTCGGATCGGCGCTGGCGTACCGGGGGATCCCGCTGCAGGCCACCTACTGCGGGGCCAAGCACGCGATCGTCGGGTTCACCGAGTCGCTGCGCTGCGAGCTGATGCACGACAAGAGCAACGTGAAGGTGACGATGGCGCACCTGCCCGCGGTCAACACACCCCAGTTCGACTGGCTGCTGTCCCGGCTGCCCCGCAACGCCCAGCCGGTACCGCCGATCTACGAGCCGGAGGTGGCGGCCCGGGCCATCGTGGGCGCCGCGGACCGGCCCGGCCGCCGCGAATACTGGGTCGGCGCGTCCACGGCCCTGACCATCCTGGGCAACCGCATCGCGCCGGGCCTGCTCGACCGCTACCTGGCCCGGACCGGCTACCAGTCCCAGCAGACCGACCAGTCGGCCGACCCGCACCGGCCGACGAACCTGTGGCAGCCGATCGACGGGCCGGGCGGCCACGACTTCGGCGCCCAGGGCAGCTTCACCGGGCGCGCGCACAGCCACAGCGCCCAGGCGTGGCTGTCCCGGCACCGGCTGGTCGCCGCCGCCGGCCTGACCGTGGCGGCGGGTGCGGTCGGCGCCCTGGTCGCCGCTCGCGACTGACCATCCGTCAACCTGAACGGCGGTCGTTGCCAGCGAGTCCGCCGGACGGCACGGTCGAAGTCCATCCGCTCCGGATCGGGGAAGACGCCCGGATCGTGGTTGGCGGCGTCGTGCGACGGGACGCCGATGTCCCCTTCGGACAGTCACGCGCGGCTGGGCAACTGCACGTCCGCCATCACCCGGGGCGGCAGTCACCGGGGAGGCGTTAGCGAAGGACCAGCAGGTCGAGGGCGTCGATCACCGGGCCGTGCTCCGAGCGGGCGGCCCGGTGGAGCCGGGCCAGCCCGGCGGCGTACTCGTCGTCGGTGATCAGTTGCAGCGGCGTGTGCGCCTCCCGGCGCAGGCTGGTCGCGCACTCGCTCAGTGACGACGCGGTCGTCTGCGGAACCTGGTCGAAGGCGGTGACGGCGAACCCGCACGCGCCGAAGGCCGCCTCGACGTCGGCCACGCTCGGAAACGTGTCCAGGACCCGGATGGCCTCCGGGAAGAACCGGAACAGCGTGATCGCCTCGTGCCGTCCGGCGAAAGCTGACCGGATTAACACCGGGCCGCCGCCGCGCACCACGCGACGCAGTTCCCGCGCCGCGGCCGCCAGATCCGGTACGTGGTGGATCACGGTCGACAGCCAGGCCGCGTCGACGCTGTGGTCGGGCAGGGGAATGTTGGCGGCGTCGCCCGGCAGCACCCGGGGATGAACGCAGCGGGCCCGCATCGCCGCGGACGGCTCGACGGCGATCACGTCCAGGTCGTCGTACCAGTCGGTGAAGGCTGCCGCCCACCTGCCCGTACCCGAACCGAGGTCGAGCACCCGCGCGCCGGGCCGGGGGTCCAGATGACGGGTGATCGCCGCACGCCACGCGGCCAGCCCCTGATCAGGGATGTGGCGGGTCGCTTCGAACGCCGCGGCGGCCTCGTCGTCGTACGCGATGCGTGCCATGGTGTCGACCCAACCAGTCGCCTGACGTTGCGACAAGAATGGATGCCCTGAGTCACATCCGCGGCCCGCGTCCGATCCTTCTTGGGCTTGCCATTGACGAATGCCTATGCATGGATGCGATCATCTGGCAAAGCCGGCTGCGCCGGCCACCAGCCGACGCCGCGACCGCAGAGGAGTTGCCCATGCATCCACGTACCTTCCGGCATGCCGTGTTGTCCCTGACCCTGGCGGCGGCCACCGTGCTCGCCTCGACGGCGGCGCCTGCCCAGGCCCGTCCGGACGACGCACGGCAGACCACCCAGGCGGCTCCGTCCGGGGTGGGTCCGGTCTTCTCGGCCACCGACCGGCTCGCCCGCGAGGTCGCCGCCGCGCTCGCCGAACCGGTCACCCGCAACCGGGTCGTCGCGGCCGTCGCCGCCGGACCGGTGGACCTGCTGACGGCCAGACTCAACCCACGGGCCGACCGTGCCGTCCAGTCGACCAACCGGGCGGTGCTGGGGGCGAAAGGGCTGCCGGCGGCCACCGGGTCGGTGCTGCAACTCCGGCTCGGGCACGAGGACATGGCGGCCGCGCTGAGCCGGGCCGAGATCCCGCTCGTGGCGGCGGCGTCCACCGACGACGCCGTGGCCGGCGTGGTCGGCTACGACCCGGCCGGTGGACGGGTCATCCTGGATCCGGTCCGGCTCCCCGGCCGTCCGGTGCTGGTGGTCGAGGTCAACGTGGCCAAGGCGATGCGGTGGGGCCTGGTGCAGCTCCGGGAGGAATTGACGGTACGGGGCTTGACCAGTGTGAAGGCCGCGGTCACGACGCAGGCCGGCTACTGGGCCACCAAGGTCAACGCCATCCGGCTGAACGATGACAAGGAGCCGTGGGTCAAGGGCGGCGCCGAGATCTTCAACGTCGTCGGCGGCTTCGGCCTCGACGGCAAGGCCACGGTCAACATCGTGGAGATGCCCTACCTCGACAACGACGGCACGGTCTACTACCCCAACCAGCTGCTGGTCCACTTCAACAACTACAAGTACAACCTTGCCGACGTGGTGATGTGGGAGGACGACGGCGACACCAACTACCGCGACCTCGCCAAGGCGCTGATCACCGCGCTGCTGACCATCGTCGACTACGGCACCTACACCCCGCTGGTCAACGCGCTCATCGACGCGATGCCGGACAGTTGGTGGACCGACGACCCGGACTACGTGGACTCGTGGTACACGCTCAGCACCGCAAGTTCCGGCCGGCTCCACGGGGCGGCTGCCAACGGTTGGATGGACGTGGCTCCGTACTGGGTTCAGCAGCTCTGAGCGGGTACCCGGAGCGCCGGGGCTCGGTGCTCGCCCACCACATCGACGCGCCGATCTCCGGCGTCGGGCCGAACAACTGACGGGTCCGTTGGCGGAGGGCTCATTCTGATATCACCGGGCCGGCCGGGTCGGCGAACCGCCGACCCGGCCGGAGTGTCACCGTTGGCGCGGTGTCAGCGCAGTGCGCCCACGGATGCCGGCCAGCTGTCGGTGAAGACCTGAGCCGTCGTCGCGCTGCGGACGGCGGTGCGGAAGTACGAGTCAACCGCGGCGGCCTCGCCGGCGCTCGGGTACGGGTTGGTGCAGCTGGTGCCGGCGCTGCCGCCGGACATCAGGATGGCGCAGTTGCCGTTGTAGTTGTCGGCCAGGCCGAGGATGTGCCCGATCTCGTGGGTCATGATCCGCAGCGGGGAGTACTGCTGGGCCTGGTAGTAGTCGATGACCACGTAGCCGTTGCCGAGGCTGTTGCGGACGGCGTAGGAGCCACCGCCGTAGGTGTAGTAGATCATCAGGTTCGAGCCGCACTGGGCCATGTTGATGTTGTTCGTGGCATTGTTCCAGATCGTGGCGGCCTGGTTGGCGTACCCGGCGAACGGCCCGGCCTGGCTGGTGTTGTAGCAGACGTTGCGGACGGCGGCGGAGGCCGGCGCCGAGTCGACGGCGACGGCGCCGAGCGCCGCCATCGTCGCGGCGGCGAGGGTGGCGAGGATCCGGGACATCCTGGGCAGACGCATCGTTCACGCTCCAAACTGGATGGGTCGAGCGGGGACCGGTCCAGCCTATAAATCGGCGCATGTCGATATCAAGCCCTATCTATGTTGGCCGTCATGATCGCATCGCCTTGACGGTGCGGCGCACCTCGGGCCCGTGGGCAGCGCTGGGAGTGGCCGGATCGACGTCCTTCCGAGGGGTAAAGAATTCTTGACATCATGTCGGCTGTGCTTGACACTCGATCGTGTCAAGAATTCTTTACCTCGGGGAGGGGTCGATGGCGTTCGAGGAGAAGCGCGCCTGGATCATGGGGCTGGTGGCGGTCGCCGCCTACGCCGCGTACGTGGTGATCGTGCTCGGGCGCGCGGGCGGTGACCCACTCGCGGACGTCTCCTACGCGGGCCCGCTGCTGGCGACCGTGGCCGGGTCGATCGTGGCGTCGATCGCGCTGCACATCGTCGTCTCGACCGTCTCGCCCGAGGGCGCCAACGAGAAGGACCAGCGGGACCGGGAGATCCACCGGCTCGGTGACCACATCGGCCAGTCCTTCCTGATCGTCGGCGGCGTCGCGGCGCTGGCCATGGCCCTGGCCGACTGGGACCAGTTCTGGATCGCCAACGTCATCTACCTGGGCTTCGTGCTCTCCGCGGTGGTCGGCTCGGCCGCGAAGATCGTCGCCTACCGGCGGGGGTTCCAGTCGTGGTGAAGCCGACCCGGATCACCAACTCCATCCGGGCGTTGCGGTTCGCGCACGACGAGATGACCCAGGCCGAGCTGGCCCGCCGGATCGGCGTCACCAGGCAGACCGTCATCGCAATCGAGCAGGGCCGCTACTCGCCGTCGCTGGAGATGGCCTTCCTGATCGCCGCCGTGTTCGGCGTGCCCCTCACCGACGTGTTCGAGTATCCGCAGGGGGAATCGTGAAGGCGATCGTGCAGGACCGCTACGGCTCGGAAGAGGTGCTCCGCCTCGCCGACATCGACGTACCGTCGGCCGGCGCCGGCCAGGTGCTGGTCCAGGTCCGCGCGGCCGGCGTCGACCCGGGCGTCTGGCACCTGATGACCGGCCTGCCCTACCCGGTACGCCTCGGCTGCGGGCTGCGCCGACCCCGCAACCGCGTCCGCGGCATGGACCTGGCCGGCGTGGTCACCGCCGTCGGACCCGGAGTCACCAGGTTCACCCCCGGCGACGAGGTGTTCGGCATGGGCGCCGGCTCCTTCGCCGAATACACCGTTGCGTCCGCCGGCCGGCTCGCCCCGAAGCCCGCCACCCTCAGCTTCGCGCAGGCTGCCGCCGTCCCGGTCTCCGGGCAGACCGCACTCACCGCCGTCCGCGACGCCGCGCGGGTACGCCCCGGACAGCGCGTCCTGGTCATCGGCGCCGGCGGCGGCGTCGGCTCCTACGCCGTCCAGCTCGCCAAGGCCGCCGGCGCGCACGTCACCGGCGTCTGCGGCCCCGCCAAGCTCGACCTGGTACGCGGACTCGGCGCCGACGAGGTCGTCGACTACACCCGAGCTGACCTTCCCGACCGCCGCTACGACGCCGTCATCGACACCGCCGGCAACCGGCCGCTGTCCCGGCTGCGCCGGGTGCTCACCCCGAAGGGCACCCTGGTCCTCGTCGGCGGCGAGGCGCGCGCCGGGAAGTGGCTGCGGGGCTTCGACCGGCAGCTGCGGGCGTTGGCCCTGTCGCCGTGGGTCGGGCAGCGGCTGGTGCCGCTGGTCGCGAAGGAGAGCACCGACAACCTGGCGGCCCTGACCGAGCTCATCGACGCCGGCCGGCTCACCCCGCTCGTCGACCGGACCTGGCCGCTCGCCGGCGCCCCCGACGCCATCCGTCACCTCGAGGGCGGCCACGCGACCGGGAAGGCCGTGATCATCATTTGACCGCCGGCCGCTGCCGACGCCGGTGCCATGCGGTGCGGAAGACGGCCGGGCTACGCGTCGCCGATCCGGTACGCGATGGGCGCGTTGCCACTAAAGTCGGGTCCGCGGGGCGATGCCGGTAAGCCGGCGAGAAAGGCGGGCAGGGCACCTGAAGGGGAGGGCGAGTGTGATCGAGGTGTTGTACTTCGACGGCTGCCCGAGCCACGAGGCCCTCGTGCCGCGCCTGCGGGCGCTGCTCGACGCCGCTGGACTGGATGATCCGATCCACGAGCATGCGGTGGAGACTGACGTCGACGCCCAGGCGCACCGGTTCCTCGGCTCGCCGACGCTGCGGATCGACGGGGTGGACGTCGACCCGACGGCCGCGCACCGCACGGACTACGGCCTGCAGTGCCGGCTCTACCCGACCCCGGATGGTGTTCGTGGTACCCCGCCCGATGAGTGGATCCTGGCCGCCCTGCAGCGCCGGGGGGCCGCGTTGACGGCCGACTGATGGTCACCCGGATCGAGTTGCCGCGGCTGCGTGCGCTGCTTGACGCGGGCGCCCAGCTCATCGAGGTGTTGCCCGCGGCCGAGTACGCCGACCAGCATCTGCCCGGGGCGCGCAACATCCCCCTCAAGACCATCAGCCCCCACACGACCGCAGACCTCGACCGCGCCCGCCCGATCGTCGTCTACTGCTGGGACGGCCTTTGAGACGTGAGCCCACGAGCCGCGTGCCGGCTCGAGTCCCTCGGATTCACCGACGTCTACGACTATGCGGCCGGCAAGGTGGACTGGCTTGCGCACAACCTGCCCATCGAGGGCGCTGCGGCCAGCTCACCTACCGCGGGTAGCTGCCTGCGCCACGACGTGCCCACCGCAGGCCCGGAGGAGGCGCTCGCTGCCGTTCGGGCCCGCGTCGACGCCTCTCCGTACCGATTCGCCTTCGTTGTCGCCGGTGACCGTACTCTGCTCGGCCGACTCCGGCACGCCGCCCTCGAAGCCGCCCCCGGCACCGCGGCGGCCCACGAGGCGATGGAGTCCGGCCCCTCGACGCTGCGTCCCCAGGTAGCCCTGGCCGCCGTCGAGTCCCACCTGCGCGACCACCACCTCACCTACGCGATCATCACCGATCCGGAAGGCCATCTGCTGGGCACGGTTCACCGGGATGACCTGACCGGAACGACCGGCTCACCTTCTCGCTGATGGGCGGCAGCTGCCTCCGCCACTCGTGCGTGAGCGACGCGCCTGCTACGGGCGGCCTTGGTGGTGAGGTTCGGGTTGGCACGTGGTGCAGAACCGGGTCGCCGGCCGAAGCGCCAGCCGCTCGATGGGGATGTCGCCGCGGCACTCCTCGCAGGTTCCGTAGCGGCCCTGTTCCAGGTAGTGCAGTGCCCGGGCGATGTCGCCCAGCGCCCGTCGCGACGCGGCGGTCAACGCGGACGCGGCCGCAAGGTCCGTCCGGTCACCGGGCAGCTGGCGGGCCTGCCGGGCCAGCAGTGCCAGCTGGGTGCTGTGCCGCTCGTACTGCTCCTCCAGGACGATCCGCAGCACACCGAGCTCGTCCTGCCGGCTCACCACGTACACGATCGCTTCCTTTCAAAAATGAAAGCGGGCGGAGCGCCGTGGCGCTCCGCCCGCTGGGGCCGGTCATCAGCGTGTCGGCCGTCGTGATGGCGGGCGGCGCCGGGCGCGCTGCCACCGGGTCGGCGGCGCGGCGATCGGCGTGACCGTGCCCCGGCGGCCGCGAGCGACCGCCGACACGACGAGGTGAGGCATCAGCGCAGGGGGTCGAAGGGGTCCAGCTCGGCGGGCTGGCGGCCGGTGGTGATCTGCTCGGCGAGCAGGTCGCCGGTGAGCGGGCCGAGGGTGATGCCCCACATGCCGTGGCCGCCGGCGGCGAAGACTCGCGGTGATCGGGTCCGGCCGATCAGCGGCAGCCCGTCCGGGGTGCACGGGCGCGACCCGACCCACTCGTCGGTGCGGGCGTCCAGGTCGGCGCCGCGCAGCAGCGGTCGTGCCGCCTCCGCGATGGCCAGGACCCGGCGACGGTCCAGGGGCGCCTCGGCGCTGCGGAACTCCATCATCCCCGCGACGCGCAGCCGGTCGCCCAGGGGCGTGCACGCGACGCGCTGCGCCGGGAAGTACACCGGACCGGACGGAACGTGCTCGATCGGGATGCTGAAGCTGTAGCCGCGACCGGCCTGCACGACGGTCCGGACCCCGAACCGCCGGCCCAGCTCACCGAGCCAGGTGCCGGTGGCCAGCACCACCGCGTCATAGCGCTCGTCCGCGCCGGCGGAGGTCACCACCCGGACCCCCGACCCCTCGTCGTGCACGCCGACGACGGCCGACCCGTTCACCAGCGAGGCGCCCCGGGCGCGAACGGAGTCGGCGAGCGCGTGCACGTACTCACCGGGGTTGATGAACCGCTGGCCGTGCAGGCGGATCGCGGCGCCGATGGTGTCGGACAGCGAGGGCTCCACCTCACGCGCCTCGGCCCCGGTCAGGACGTCGAACTCGATCTCCTGCCCGGCGGAGTGGATGTGCGCCAGCTCGTCCAGCAGGACCGACCGTTCGGCCTCGGTCCGGTAGGCCGCGACGAACGACTTCGCCTCGTGCGTCATCGACTGCACCCCGCCGGCCGCCAGGGCGTCGAACGCCTCGAACGCGCGCCGGTTCATCGGAATGTAGGCCCGCATCGCGGTCCGCCACTTCGCGGCGGTGCTGTGCCGGGTGAAGCCCGCCAGGAACCGCAGGAGCCGCGCGTCCGCGCGCGGCGGCACGTAGACCGGCGACGACGGGCTCAGGACGGCGCGCAGCCCGTAGCGGAGCACCGCCGGCTCCGGCAGGGGAGTGGTGATGCCGGGGGTGAGCCAGCCCGCGTTGCCCCACGACGCGCCGGCCGCCACGCCCGTCCGGTCGAGCACGGTGACCTGGACCCCCCGTTCCTGCAGGAACCAGGCGGTGGCCAGCCCGACCATCCCCGCGCCGAGGACGGCGACGCGTTGAGGGGCGGGCGTGGGCTCGATGGCGGGCATCGTTGTCTCCTTCACGGCAATGGGGGATCGGCGCCAATCCTGGCCGTGCCGCGCCGGGACGTCATTGTTCTGCCAGGCCAATGCTGGTCCTGCCGATTGGGCGAAACGAACAATGCCGAGGCACAATCGGGTGATGATCACCGTGGCTGGCATCGTGGACGCGGTCGGCGCCGCGTTGCTCAAGGTCGTCATCCCCGCCGGCGAGGCGGAGGTGCGCGACGTGACCCTCGCCGAGCTCGACGAAACACCGACCGGCCAGAGCGGGGACCTCGTCCTCGGCGCGGGCGTCGCCACCCCGGACCAGGCGCTCGCCGTCATCGACCGCTGCGCGGACGCCGCGGCGGCCGGCCTCGTCCTCAAGCCTCCGCTGGCCGCACACCCCGCCGTCACGTCGTCCGCCGCCGAGCGCAAGGTGACCCTGGTCGAGCTGCAGAGCCATGGGTCGTGGGCCCAGCTGGTCTGGCTGCTCCGCGGGGTGATCGACAGGGCCGCCGCGCCGGGCTCGCCGGAGACCGGCGAAACCGGGGTGTACGACGAGCTGTTCGCCCTCGCCGACGCGACCGCCGCCATCGTCGACGCGCCCGTGACGATCGAGGATGCCCAGTACCGGGTGCTCGCCTACTCGTCGCGGCAGGACCGCACCGACCCGGCGCGCGTGTCGACCATCGTCGGGCGACGCGTCCCCGGTGATGTGATCGCGCACTTCCGGTCCCGGGGCGTCTTCCGCAAGCTCGCCACGGGCAGCCAGTTGGTCTTCGTGCCGCAGGGCCCGGACGGGACGCTGCCCCGGCTCGTGATCCCGATCCGCGCCGGAGGTGAGCTGCTGGGCTCGATCTGGGCCGTCGTGGAGGGGCCGCTGCCGGACGAGCGCCTTCGCGATCTCCAGGGCGCGGCGTCCGTGCTGGCGTTGCACCTGCTCCGCCTCCGGGTGCAGGCCGACGTCGCCCGCCGGGTGTCGGCCGACCGGCTCAGGGCCGCCCTGCGGGCCCCGGCCCGGACGGGCCGGGAGGAACTGGGCCTCCCCGCAGGGCCGTGGCGGGCGGTCGCGCTCGGGGCGCACGGCGGGACCGGGGAGATGGTGCACAACCTGGCCCTGTGGGAGTCGATCAGCCGCCGGCACGGGTGGCGCCAGCCACTGCTCGCGGACGTGGGAGATGTCCTGTTCGCGGTCGTGGTCGACCAGGGCGCGCTGCCCGGTTCCTGGCGGTGGCTGGAACGGCTGATCCGCGACATCGCCGTGCACGACCCAGGGCTGCGCGCGGCGTCCGGCGGCGTCGCCACGGAGCTGGCCGACCTGCCGCGATCACGCGCCGAGGCGGCGGAGCTGCTCGCCCTGCACGGCGCGGCCCGGCAGCGAGGATCCGTGCTGCGGTTCGAGGACGTCTGGGCCGAGGTCGTCGTACACCGCGTGGTCAGCACCGTGTCGCAGGAGGACCTGTTGGTCGGCGGGCCGCTGCCCGACCTGGTGGCCCACGACCGCAAGCACGGCACCGACTACGTCGCCACGGTCGCCGCCTGGCTGGAACAACAGGGTGACCCGAGGAAGGCCGCCCAGCAGCTGCACGTACACCCCAACACGCTGCGGCACCGCCTGCGCCGCCTCGCCGAGGTCGTCCACCTCGACCTCGAGTCGCCGCGAACCCGGCTGGCGCTGCAGATCCAGCTCGCGGCGCTGCGCCCCGGGTCCTGACCACCGGCTCCCGGGCGCGCGGTGTCGTCACCCTGGCGGCTGGGAAACGAGTCGCCGCGCGCTGAGGTTCACGTCCCTCCTTGGTCCCGTCGCATCCGGTCCGGGCACGTCTGCGTCGTCACTGCCCGGGCGGGCCGGGTGTGCTGCCCGTTGGGTGGTCCTGCCCGGTGGTCAGGAGCATCGTGAGCCCCTGGATGGTGGCCAGCCGGACGTTCGCCGGCATGGTGACGGACCGGTTGGTGAGGGCGGCGAGGCGGGCGGCCACGCCGGGGATCGCCCCGCCGCCGGTGATCAGCAGCCGTCGGGGACCAACCCGGTGCGCCCGTGGGGTGAACCGGCGGACCACCGCGGCGATGGCGGGCACCTGATCGACCGCGTTGGCGACGTCGACGCGCTCGGCGGCGGTCACCGTGCCGCAGGCGACACGGACGACTTCCGTACGGCCGTGGCCGATGTCGACGACGACCACGTCGTCGGTCCTGGCGAGGTCGATCCGGCAGGCGAGCGCCGCCGCCAGGGGTTCCTCCACCACGGTGACCCGGCCGCCGGTCGCCCGGCGGACCGCTGCCCGCACCAGGTTCTGCTGCCGCAGCGTCGCGGTGGCCGGCACCCCCACCAGCACCGGCGTGTGGGGACGGCAGACCAGATCGTTGGCGGTGACCAGGACGCGCAGCAGATGCACGCAGGCCGGGTAGTTGTCCATGACGCCGGCACGCACCGGCCACACGAGGGGAGCGTCGCCATGGGTGGCCCGGTCCAGGGCGGCACGGCCCACGGCCCGTCGCGAACCGGGTGGTCCCCACGCCACCACCGTGGGCTCCTCGATCACCTGCCCGAGGGTGGGCGACCAGAGCCGTACGGTCGCCGTGCCCAGGTCGATGGCGAGCATGTGCCGCAGCCCGCGACGGGCGTACGCCCCCGGGGTCAACATGTCACCACCCCTCGAGAGTGATGACGTCGCCCGCAGGCGCAGGCACGGCGACCGTCGAGCCGGTCCGGGCTCACGGCGAGGCGCCGGGTGACGGAGCTGGTCACCTGACGCCGCCGGAGCACCGGCGGACAGGCGCGGCGGATCGGGCGATCAGCCGTCAGACAGGCAGCGAGGGGCGCGGACATGGTGCCTTCCAGGAAAGGTGCCGGTTCCGGACCGGCAGGGTGTCGGGGGAGATCAGGCGATGCCGAGCACGCGCGGCGGCGCCCGATCGGCCGACCACACCGGCACACATCCCGGGATCGACCGCTTCGCCAGCCGGAAGACGATGCACATTCCCACGACGCGGTCGGTGGCAGACACCAACGCGGCGAGCACGGCGGCCACGACCAGGATCGGCAGCCTGCGCTGCTCGACCACCTGTCGCCCGTCATGGACCCGCATCGCGACACCATAGCCCAACTCGCCACCGTGCCCGTCGGACCACGAGCGATCCCGAACGCCGTCGTGGCGGCTCCGCCCGTTGGTGTGCCGCCGGTTGGCGATCCGCACCGCCGCCGATCAGGGCTCGACCGCCGGGCAGGTCATGCCGGGGGCCGGCGTACGCACCGAGATCAGGTAGTCGTCGACCACGCCGGTGGTGCAGGCGCTGCGGGTGTAGGCACCGTGGCCCCAGTCCACTCTCTCCAACGGCGGTGATGACGGCCGGTCGTCGCCACGTCGGCAGGTCAGGCGGTCTCGCCCGCGATGAGGTGGCGATAGCCGGGAACGGTCTCGGTGAGCCAGCCGATGACACTGGCCAGGCCGCGCTCGTTGATCTGGGCGTCGTGAATGGTGTACGCGTGGCGTGGCCGGATCGCCTGGGCGAACTCGATCGCCTCGCCCAGTCGCATCCAGGATGCCTGCCCCGGGATCAGCAGGGTCTGCACCGGTTCGTCCGGCACGTGCAGCGCGTCGCCCGGGTGGTAGAGGCCGTCACCCACCAGGTAGCCGAGGTTGGCGCAGCCGGGCTGGCCGTCGTGCACGGCCGCGTGCCGGCCACCGACCGCCGTCACCGGGAAGCCGGCGGCGGTGAACCGCTGCCCGACGCGGACCGGAGTCACTGACAGCGGCGCCAGGTCGGGCAGTCGCGCGCCCTCCGGCGCGTACACCGGCACGCCGAGCCCGGCCAGCCGGAGCACGTCGACGTGGTCGGTGTGCTCGTGCGTGACCAGCACGGCGTCCGCGCCTGCGAGCGCGCGCGGCTCGCTCCAGGTGCCTGGATCGATCACCAGCACCCCGCCGCCGTGCTCCACGCGCACGCAGGAATGCGTGTACTTGGTGATCCGCATTCGACGACCCTAACCCGCCGCCCGCCCTACTGGTGATCACAGCTCCCTTGCCGGGCGGGAGGAGCAGCGGGCGATGTTGCGCCGTCACCGGGCTGGCTCGTCGGTCGGCCACTCGCGATCAATCGCCGGAAGGGCAGAGCGAGGAGAAGTGCCACCGTGACCAGGACGCTGCTCGCCCAGAGCGGACCACGTTCGGCGAAACCGGTGTTCAGCGTGGCCCCGGCGATGAGTGGTCCTGCCGCGGCACCGACGTTGAGTGCTGCGGTGGCGTACGAGCCGGCCATGCTCGGGGCTCCGGCGGCCTCGTACAGCACGCGGGCGATGAGCGTGCTCCCGAGTGCGAAGGAGAGCGCCCCCTGGACGAAGGCAAGGACGAGCAGGGCAACTGGGTGGGTGGCGGAGACGGCCAGGGCGACCCAGCCGAGCAGCAGAAGGGGGCCGCCGACGGCAACGACGAGACCGGGGCGATGGTCCGACAACCGTCCGGCGGTGGTGACGCCGACGAAGGATCCGATGCCGAACAGCACCAGCACGGCGGAGACCCAGAGGGATCCCAGTCCGGCGGCGTCAGTGACGATGGGGGCGAGGAAGGTGAAGGTGCCGAACGTTGCCGCATTCACCAGCGCGCCGAGCAGCATGACGAGGGCCAGTCGCGGACGTCGCAGCTGAGCGAGTTCACCTCGAAGGACCGGTCCGGTCGGCCGGTCCGGCCGTCCCGCTTGTGCGGGGATTCCCCGCAGCACGCCGAGGGTCGCGGGCAGGCACAGCAGGGCCACTGCCCAGAAGGTGGCGCGCCAGTCGAGCAAGGTGCCCAACAGGGCGCCGGCGGGGACCCCGGCGATGGTGGCGACGGTGGTGCCGGACAGTAGTACCGCCAGGGCGCGGCCCTTCCGGTCCGGTGGGACCAGCCCTGCGGCCGCCGTGAGTGCCACCGCCAGGAATCCCGCGTTGGCGAGCGCTGCGACGACCCGAGTCACCAACAGGACGGCGAAGCTCCCGGTGACGGCGCCGAGGACGTGTGCCGCCAGGAACAGCCAGATGAATCCGAGCAGCGCCGAGCGTTGCGGCCAGTGGCGGGCGAGCGCGGCCATCAACGGCGCGCCGACGATCATTCCGATCGCGAAGGTTGAGGTGAGCAGACCTGCCGTTCCGACGGGAACGTCGAGGTTTGCGGCGATGCTCGGCAGCAGGCCGGCGAGCATGAACTCTGAGGTGCCCATGGCGAAGATGGCCACGGCAAGCAGGTAGAGAGGGAACGGCATCGAGTGACTCCGTGGTGTCGAGAAATCGGATGAGACGTCTCGTCACCGCGGTCAGCGGCCCTAGAAACTCCTGACATCCCCCGACCGGCGCGGCGGGGGCAGGGCTATGGCTTCAGTGGTTCAGGGGGCTGACGGGGTGACCGAAAGCCCCCACCCTGGATGCCTCTGGGCTCGACATGGCCCACACGATACTCAACCCACCTGACTGCGGGCACCTCGTTTCCCCGCCGCAGGCGGCGACGTGGCAGTCTCCTCCCCGTGCCGGCTTTGCCGTGGACGCTTGGCGGTCAGGCTGGCCGGAAGGAGTCGCGGGCGGCGGGCGCCGCGTGCTTGATCATCAGGTGTCGGGTGACCGAGTACTCGGCGACCGCCTCCTGGCTCATGTCCTTGCCGAAGCCGGAGCCCTTGACGCCGCCGTGTGGTGCCTCGGAGGCGATCGGCAGGTGGTCGTTGATCCAGGTGACACCGACGTCGAGGCGGTGGCTGACCCGCAGGGCCCGCGCGACGTCGCGGGTCCACACCGACGAGGCGAGGCCGTACTGGCTGTCGTTGGCCAGCCGTACCGCGTCGTCCTCGTCGTCGAAGGGAAGCACCACGACGACCGGCCCGAACACCTCGCCCTGCACGATCTCGCTGCGCTGGTCGGCGTCGACGACCAGGGTGGGTGGGAAGAAGAACCCGGGCCCGCCCGCAGGGGCACCGCCGAGCGCGACGGTGGCGCCGTCGGCCGCGGCGCGGGTCACGAAGTCCGCCACCCGGCCGCGATGGTCGGCGGAGATGAGCGGACCGATGTCGGTCTCGGCCGACCAGGGGTCGCCGGTGGTTACCGTGGCCAGCGCCGCCTCGAGCGCGTCGACCGCGTCCCGGTAGGCGGACCGCTGGACGTAGACCCGGGTGGCGGCGGTGCAGTCCTGGCCCGTGTTGTACGTCGCGCCCATGGCCACGCCGGACGCCATCTCGGACAGGTCCGCGTCGTCGAAGACGACCGCCGGGGCCTTCCCGCCGAGTTCGAGGTGTACCCGTTTGAGCCCGGCCACCGCGCCGCGCATCACCTCCCGGCCGGTCCGGGTCGATCCGGTGACGCTGACCATGTCCACGCCCGGGTCCGCGACCAGGGCGGTTCCCACCCCGGCGGCTCCGGTGACGACCTGTACCAGGCCGGCCGGCGCGCCCGCTTCCTCGATCAGTCGCGCCAACGCGAGGGTGGTGCGGGGGGTCTGCGGTGCGGGCTTGATGACCACCGCGTTGCCGGCCGCGACGGCCGGAGCGATCTTCCAGATCGCCATGATGAGCGGGAAGTTCCATGGCGCGATCGAGCCGACGACGCCGACGGGCCGGCGTACCAGCAGGGACGTGTAGCCGGCGGACAGGGTGCCGGCGCCCGTCCCGTCCAGCGAGCGTGCCGCACCGGCGAAGAATCGTAGGTTGTCCACGCCGAACGGCAACTCGCCGTCGCGCATGACCGACGCCGGTTTCCCGGTCTCCTCCACCTCCAGGCGGGCCAGTTCGTCCGCGTCCCGTTCGACGAGGTCGGCCAGGCGCAGCAGGACCCGCGCGCGGTCCGCCGGGGTGGCGTCCCGCCATTGGTCGAACGCGGTCCGGGCGGTGGCCACCCGCTTCGCGACGTCTGCGGGATCGGTGTCCGCGATCTCGCCGATGACGGCGCCGGTCGCGGGGTTGGTCAGGATGGCCACGGTCGCTCCTCAGCTGTTGAAACCGACACCGAAGCGGTCCAGGAGCCGTAGCCACGGCCCCCGGCGCCCGTCGTGCGCGTCTGCCGCGGCGAGTGCGCGGCGGGTCAGCTCCACCACCGGGTACCGCAGCGGTTCGGGCGGGAACGGCACCGGCCGGCGCCGTACCATCTGCAGCCGGGTCCGGTCGGTGTCCCGGCCGGCCAGCAGGTCCAGCGCCACCTGCGCGCCGAAGCGGGACGCGGCCACGCCGAGTCCGGTGTAGCCGACGGCGTAGGCGATCCGCCGGTCGCGGGTGGTGCCGAAGATCGGGGTGAACCGGGTGGTGGAGTCGATCACCCCGCCCCAGCGGTGGGTGAACCGGATCCCGTCGAGCTGGGGGAAGGTCTGCGCGAAGTGCTCGGCGAGCAGCAGGTGAGTGGCGTCGCGCTGGTCGAGGACCGGGTCCACCCGGTTGCCGAACCAGTAGATGGCGTCGTAGCCACCGAACAGGATCCGGTTGTCGTCGGTGAGGCGGTAGTAGTGGAACTGGTTACCGGCGTCGGTGAGGCCCTGCGCCTCGGGCCACCCCAGCTGCGTCCGCTGCGCGTCGGAGAGCGGTTGGGTGACGAGGACGTAGTCGTAGACCGGCAGGATCCAGTGCCGCAGCCGCCGCAGCGGCGGGGGATAGGCGTTGGTCCCGATGACCACCTGGCGACAGCTGACCGGTCCGCCGCTGGTCCGGACCACGACGCCGGCGCGGGTCCGGTCGAAGCCGGTGACCCGGGTGTCCTCGTGGATCGTCACCCCGAGCGACTCGGCGACCCGCGCCAACCCCCAGGCCAGTCGGGCCGGGTCGACCAGGCCGCCGGCACCGCGCAGCCGTACGCCCGCGAGGTAGGTGGGTGAGGCCACGTCGGCGCGTACCTGGCCGGCGTCGAGCAGCGTCACGTCGTCCCCGTACGCCCGGTGCAGGTCGGCCAGGGCGGCGAGCTCGGCCACCTGGTGGGGGGCGACCGCGACGGTCGTCTTGCCGCACAGTTGCAGCCCGGCGTCGATGCCGAACTCCTGCACGGTATCGGCGATCGCGGCGAGGTTGTCCCGGCCGAGGCGGACCAGCGAGTCCATCTCGGTGGGCCACCGCGACAGGCCGTGGGACAGGCCGTGCGTGAGTGAGTCCGCGACGAACCCGCCGTTGCGCCCGGAGGCGCCGAAGGCGATCCGCTCGGCCTCCACCAGCACCACGTCGGCGGCGGGGTTGTCCTGTTTGGCCAGGATGGCGGCCCACAGGCCGGTGAACCCGCCGCCGACCACCACCAGGTCGGCGGTGCGCGGGCCGGTCAGCCGCGCCCGCGGCGCCGGCCGGTCCGGACGGTCGGTCCAGAAGCTCGCCGGCGCCGCGTCGGCGATCGCCTGCCGGGCCCTCGCCCGCGCCGCGCTGGCGGTGTCGGTGCGGGCCGGTGCGTACCAGTTCGTCAACGACGGGCCCCGGTGCTACCCAACCGCTCGATCGCGTCGGCGGCCTGGCGCAGGCCGTCGGCGGCCCGGATCGCCGCGCCGTGCGCCGCGAGCCGGCCGCGCAGGTCCTCGTCGCCGAGCAGGCGCTCGATGGCCTCGTGCAGCTGCTCGTCGGTGAACCGGTACGGGTCGAGGCGTACCCCGAAGCCGAGCTCGTCGACCCGCTGCGCGTTGTCGTACTGGTCCCAGAACAGCGGCAGCACGATCATCGGCTTGCCGAAGTGCAACGCCTCGGTGGTGGTGTTGTTGCCGCCGTGGGTGATGACCAGGTCGGCCACGGGGATGATCTTCGTCTGCGGCACGAACTCCGCACCCCACATGTTCTCGGCGAGGTCGATCTCGGCGTGCAGCGGGCCCTTGGACACGATGTAGCGGTGCGGCGTCTTGGCCAGCGAGTCGATGACCCGGCGCATCAGCTCGACGTCGGCGGAGCCGAGCGAACCGAGGCTGAAGTAGATCAGCGCCCCGTCCCGGTCGGCGAGCTCGGCCGGCATGCTGAACTCCTCGTCGGTCTCGCGGACCGACGACTCGAGCCGTTGCCAGGTCGGGCCGAGCGGCCGGGTGTCGGTGTAGTCGGCGATGCCCGGGTAGACGTAGAGGTTGAGGTCGCCGTCGTGGATGAACTCGAGGTCGGGCAGGCCCGGTGCGCCCTGCTCGCGTACCCAGGCGTCGAACTCCTCCCACACGGGGCGGTGGACCCGGTCGTACTCGGCCCGGAACGCCGCCCAGCCCGACCGGTCCGCGGCGGCGTATCCGGAGAAGACCGGGGCGATGTCCGGGCCCTTCATCTCCAGCGGGTTGCAGGAGACGATCCGTACGAAGGGCACCCCGGCGGTGTTGAGCGCGGGGAAGGCGACCACGTTGTCCTCGACGATGACGTCCGGCCGTACCCGGTCGATGATGTCCAGCAGCCGGGGCTGGCAGTACTTCGCGCCGTTGATGAGCTCGACCCACACCGGCTTGACCCAGGTCTCGAGCTGCTCGATCGTCGGCTTGCGGAACTCGGGCGCGGTGTCGCGAATGAAGTCCTTCCAGAACTGGCCGGCGTCCTGCTCCTCGGCGTTCTCCGGCGGCGGGGCGAGGTCGACCAGGTCCTCCTCGAAGCCGAGCGCGGTCAGCTTGCCCCGCCACGACGCCTCGGCCGCGAACACCACCCGGTGCCCGCGTCGGCGCAGCACGTCGCCGATGCCGATGCAGTTGTTGGTGGGGCCGTACGCGCTCTCGGGCATGAACAGAACCGTCAGCTGAGACATCGACTCTCCCGGGGGTGACTGTTGAATCGAAATTCAACAAGGTCCTCGCTCGGCCGTCAATACGCAGGCACTATGGTGTTCGGGAGAGTGTTGACGTCGTACCTCGGATCGGTGCCCATGAAGACCCGCAAGTCCCGCGCCCAGCGCCGCCAGGACCTCATCGAGGCCGCGCGCCGGGCCATGATCCAGCATGGGACCGACACGGTGCTGCTCAACCAGGTGGCCGAACAGGCGGGCCTCACCTCGGGCGCGGTCCTCTACCACTATCCCGACCTGCGGGACCTGCTGCTCGAGGCGCACCACGCCGGCATGGAACGCTTCTACGAGCTGCGGGTGAAGCGGATCGCCGGCATCTCCGACCCGGTACGGAAGCTGGTGGTGACGATCCGCTCCGGGCTGCCCACCGACGCCGAGGACGCCGACGTGCGCCTGCTCTGCGAACTCGGCGGGGCGGCCGGCCGCAACCGGGTCTACGCCGCCCTGCTGACCACGCTCTACGACCGACAGGTCTCCATGTTCCAGACGATCCTCGAACTCGGCGCGGCCCACGGCGTGTTCACCCTCGCCGTGCCGTCGGAGGCCATCGCCCGCAACCTGGTGGCGCTCGAGGACGCCTACGGCTACCGGATCGTGGCCCGGCACCCGACCCTGCACGCCGCCGAGGCGGTCGAGCTCATCCTGTCGTACGCCCGGCTGGTCACCGGCAACCCGCTGGACGTACCGGAGGAGCCGGCCAAGCCCCCGCGCGCCCGGAAGGCCACGGCGTAGCGCGGACGGCATGGCGCCCGGCGGTCAGGCCCGGTCGAGCAGCACGGCGTCGGCGCCCGACCAGTCCACCCGGGTCTTGTCGCCGAGCCCCACCGCGGCGGCGCCGGCGACCGTGGCCAGCAGCGGCCGGTCGAGCCCGGTCACGTCCACCGCCACCCGCGTGGTGCCACCGAAGAAGGTCACGTCGCGCACCACCCCGACCAGGCCGCCGTCGGCACCCAGCCGCACCCGCTCGGGGCGCACCGCCAGGGTCGCGGTGGCCCCGACGGCGTCCGGGGCGGCGGGGCAGGGCAGCACCCCGACGTCCGGCACCCGCAGCCCGTCGGTGGTGACCACGCCGGTGATCAGATTGTTGGCCCCGATGAAGTCCGCCACGAACAGGTCGGCGGGCCGCTCGTACAGGGGCACCGGCGCGTCGATCTGGCGCACCCGGCCCTCGCTCATCACGGCGATCCGGTCGGCCAGCGACATCGCCTCCTCCTGGTCGTGGGTGACGACCACGAAGGTGATGCCCACCTCGTGCTGCAACCGCTTGAGTTCCAGCTGCATCTCGGCGCGCACCTTCTTGTCCAGCGCCGACAGGGGCTCGTCGAGCAGCAGCAGCCGGGGCCGCTTCACGATCGCCCGGGCCAGTGCGACGCGCTGCCGCTGGCCGCCGGAGAGCTGGTGCGGGCGACGGCGGGCCAGTCCGGTGAGGCCGACGGTGGCGAGCACCTCGTCCACCCGCTCGCGGATCTCCCGCCTCGGCACCCCTTCGCGCTCCAGCCCGTACGCGATGTTCTTGGCCACGCTCATGTGCGGGAACAGCGCGTAGGACTGGAACATCAGGTTGACCGGCCGCCGGTGCGGCGCCACGGCGAGCAGGTCGGCGCCGTCGAGGGTCACCGAGCCGCTGTCCGGGTGCTCGAAGCCGGCGAGGATCCGCAGCAGGGTCGTCTTGCCGCAGCCGCTCGGGCCCAGGAGGGCGAAGAACTCGCCCTGGCGGATCTCGAGACTGACCTGCTCCAGGGCGCGGACGTCGCCGAAGCGGCGGCTGACACGCTGGATGCTGACCAGGGGTTCGCCGGCTGGCGCACCACGATGCTCGCTCATAGGGACTCCGTGAGGCGGGACAGGCGCTGGGCCGCGATGACGAACGTGAAGCTGACCGCCAGCAGCAGCGTGGCCAGGGCGTTGATTTCGGGGGTGACGCCGAAACGCACCATCGAATAGATCACGATGGGCAGCGTCGGGTCCTGCGGGCCGGCGGTGAAGAAGGCGATGACGAACTCGTCGATGGACAGGGAGAAAGCCAGCAGCGCCCCGGCGATGATGCCCGGGGCGAGCGACGGCAGCGTGATCCGGACGAAGGTCTGCACCGCCGTGGCGCCCAGGTCGCGGGAGGCTTCCTCCAGGGACCCGTCGACGTGGGCCAGCCGGGTGCGGACCACCGCCGCGACGAAGGCCGTGCCGAACACCGTGTGCGCCAGCAGGATCGAGTGCAGGCCGAGCGTGAACTGAACGGCGGTGTAGAAGGCGAGCAGCCCGATGGCGAGCACGATGTCGGGCAGCACCGCCGGCGCCACGGCGATCGCGTCGAGCAGCTTCGACCGCGTGTACCGGGCGAGGCCGACGGCGAGCAGGGTACCGAGGACCGTGGACAGCGCGGTGGCGCCGGCCGCGACGACCAGCGTGTTGATCAGCCCCTCGCGCACCGCCCGGTCGTCGAACAGGCGCCCGTACCAGGCGGTGTCGAACCCGTCCCACCGGTACGGGGTTTCGGCGGCGTTGAATGACATGACCACGAGGACCACGATCGGCAGGTAGAGGAAGAGGTACGTCAGGCCCGCCGGGACGTACAGCCAGCTGAATTTACGCACGGTTGCCACCTGCCAGCCGTCGCGCCGCCCACGCCTGGACCATGAGCAGCAGGACGAGCAGGGCGATCACGACGAGCGCCAGGGTCGAGCCGAACGGCCAGTCCCGCGCCTTGAGGAACTGGTCGCGGATGAGGTTGCCGACCATCACCGTGCGACCGCCGCCGAGCAGTTCGGGGACGACGAAGTTGCCCAGGCTGGGCACGAACACGAAGACACAGCCGGTCAGCACGCCGGGCAGGGTGAGCGGCAGGGTCACCGACCAGAAGGTCCGGGCCGGCCGGGCGCCCAGGTTCGCCGACGCCTCGCGAAGCTGGGGGTCGAGCCGTTCGATCGCCGAGTACAGCGGCAGGACCATCAGTGGCAGGTAGGCGTAGAGCAGGCCGCCGACGACGGCGCCGGGGGTGTAGAGCAGCTCCAACGGCCGGTCGATCGCCCCGATCCCGGTCAGCGTCCGGTTGATCACGCCCTCGCTGTTGAGCAGGATGATCCACGCGTAGGTGCGGATGAGGAAGTTGGTCCAGAACGGCAGGACCACGAGGACGAGCGCCACCGTGCGCCAGCGGCGGGGGAGCCGGGCGATGAGGTAGGCGGTCGGATAGCCGAGCAGCAGCGCGAGCAGTGTGGTGAGCCCGGCCAGCTTCACCGAGGTCCAGATGACGCTCAGGTAGAGCCCGTCGGCGACCCGGGTGAAGTTGTCCGTCGAGGCCTCGTACACGATCCCGCCGAAGCGGCCCCGGTGGAACAGCGTGTAGCTGAGCACGAGCGCGAGCGGCACGAGCAGGAAGACCACCAGGTAGCCCAGCCCGGGCCCGAGGGTGGCCAGCCGCCCGGCGAGGCGCTCCCGTCGGGCGGCGCGCCGCCCGCGCGGACCGACGTCCGTGCGGGCGGCGCGCTGGGGGGTGAGAGTTGAGCTCACTTGCTGGCCGACACCTCGGTCGCGATCCGGGTGTACGCCGGCGCGGCGTCACCCAGGTCGACCGGAACCTCGCCCTTGAGCAGCTCGGCCGGGGGCGTCTTCAGCTCCGGGTGGGTGTCCAGCAGCTTGGCGTCGACCTTGGCCATGGCCGCGGCGTTCGGCACCTTGTAGAGGATGTTCTCGGCGGCCCAGGAGTGGTTGCCCGGGTCGAGGATGTAGTTGATGAAGGCGTGCGCCGCCTCCTTGTTCTTGGACGTCTTCAAGACCACCATGGTGTCCACCCAGAGGTCGCTGCCCTCCTTGGGCACCACGAACTTGATCTTCGGGTCGTCGGTGGGGCACCAGCCGTCCCACGCCTCGACCAGGGCGGCCTCGCCGGACTTGAGCCGGTCGCCGAAGGTGGTGTCGTCGTAGGCCAGCAGCGTCTTCTTCGCGGTGAGCAGCTTCTGCTTCACCTGCTCCAGCTGCTCGGCGTCGGTGGTGTTCGCCGAGAAGCCGAGCACCTTCTGGGCCGGCAGCATGAGCCACCGTTCGGTGGCCATCATGGTCACCTTCTTGGCCAGCTGCGGCCTGGGTGAGAGCAGGTCCTCCCAGCTGTCGGGGGTGTAACCGGTCAGGTCGGTGCGGTAGCACAGGCCGGTCGTGCCCCAGGTGTACGGCACGGAGAACTTGTTGCCCTTGTCGTACGCGAGTTGCCCGGCCTCCGGGTAGAGGTTCTTGAGGTTGGGCACGAGATCGGTGTGGATCGGCTCGAGCAGGCCCTGCTCGGCCAGCGCCTGGGCGAATTGTCCGGAGACGAACGCGACGTCGATGCCGCTGTCCGCGCCCGCGGTCAGCTTCGCCATGATCTCTTCGTTGGTGGCGTGCTTGGTTACGGTGACCGCCGGGCCCTTCGCCGTCTTGAACTTCTCGGGAAGATCCTCCGGCATGTAGCCGTCCCAGTTGGAGACCGTGAGCTTCTGCTTGCTCAGGTCCGCGTTCGGGTCGAGGGCATCCGGGCCGGCGGCGCCGGCGTTGTCGGAGCCACCGCCGCACGCCGCTACGGCGAGCACGAGGCCCGCGGCGAGGGCGGCCGAAACGGCGGTACGCCGGGCACTTCTGAACGGCAACACTCGGCACTCCCGTCGAGAGTCGAGACAGTGCACCGGAGTGTTGCAATGCAAGTCAACGTGCGCAAGACTCGTGCCGCCTTTTGTAGCCGACTTTTTACGCCGGAAACTGAACTTGGATTCAACACACGCCCGAGTGCCGCCCGGTGCCTCCGCCGCGCTCGTCGAGGCCCTCGCCACCGGAGGCGCGATCACCGGCCTACGGGTGCGTCGCTTCGTCCCGCTCGCCCGAGGTCCCCTCGGGGAACGACTGATCACCGTCGACCAGACCAACACCTCGGTCGTGGTGGGCGAACGCGTCGTGGTCAAGTGGATGCGCCCCGCTGAGGCGCCCGACCGGGCTCCTGACCTGCTCGCCCACCTGGCGGCCGGAAACTTCACCCGTACGCCCACCCCGTACGCGGCCGTCTACCGGGACGAGCCGGACGGCGGCCTGGCGGCGGTCGTGACCGGCTTCCTGCCGGACGCCGCCGACGGTTGGGACTGGTGCGTCGACGCCCTGCTCCACCAGCTCGACGGTGGACCGCCCGCCGACCTGGCCGGCGACCTCGGGGCGCTGGCCGCCGAACTGCACTGCGCCCTGGCCACCCCGTCCGAGACCATCCCGGCACCCGTGGCGGTCAGCCACCGGGACTGGGCGGCCGACGGCCTGGCCGTCCTCGACCAGGCACGCCGGCTCGTCGCCGCCGCGGACGACGAGGACGCCCGGTGGTTCACCGCCCGGATGCCCCGGCTCGCCGCCGACATCTGGCGGTCCCGCGAGGTGGACCGGGCGTACGTCATCCAACCGCACGGCGACCTGCACGTGGGACAGGTGCTGCGCTGGCGTGGCGGACTCGCGGTGACCGACTTCGACGGCAACCCGACCCTCGCGGCACCCGCCGGCGGCACCCTCACCGAACCGGCCGCGCGGGACGTGGCGCAGCTGCGCACCAGCCTGTTGCACGTCGGGCAGATCGCCAACCGGCGGACCGAGGGCCGGCATCGGCCCGCCGTCGCCGACTGGTGCCGGCGCGGCGTCGACGACCTGCTCGCGGCCTACCTCCGCACCCTGCACGAGCGCGGCATGGCGCACCTGTTCGACGAGCGGCTGCTGCGACCGTTCGAGGTCGAGCAGGAGTGCCGCGAACTGTGCTATGCCGCCCGTTTCCTGCCCCGCTGGCGGTACGCCCCGATGGGCGTCCTGCGCAGCTGGTACGACTGACCCGAGGAGAAACCGTGGACCCCCGCCTGTTCCTGGCCGACCTGGAAGCCAAGCCGGAGTCGCTGCGCCGCCTGGCCGCGACGCTCACCGACGGCGACCCGTGGCACGGGCTGCCCGACCGGGTCGAGCGGGTCCTCCTGCTCGGGATGGGCAGTTCCCGCTACGCGGCCGAGATGGCCGCACTGCGGCTGCGCGCCGCGGGTGTCGACGCGGTCGCCGAGTACGCCTCGACCGCCACCGGCTATCCGCCCGGGCCGCGGACCCTGGTGGTCGCCATCTCCGCCACCGGGACCAGCCAGGAGACCCTCGACGCCACCAGCCGCTACCAGGGCGCGGCCCCACTCGTCGCGCTGACCAACGTGCCGGACTCGCCGCTGGCGAAGGTGGCCGACCTCGTCGTGCCGATGCACGCCGGCGTCGAGGCCGGCGGGGTGGCCTGCCGGAGCTTCCAGCACACCCTGGTGCTGCTGCTGGATCTGGTGGCTCGACTGGCGGCGCAACGGGACATCCCGGGCGACCGCCGGCGGGACATCGCGGGCCTGGCCCGGCGCGCCGCGGACGCCACCGAGGATCTGCTGACCCGCCGGGACGAATGGCTGCCCGTAGCCGTCGAGGTCCTGGACGGCCCGCACGGCGTCTACACCCTCGCGCCGGCCGAGCGGCTCTCGTCGGCGATGCAGTCCGCGTTGATGGTCCGCGAGGGTCCCCGCCGTCCCGCCGACGGATGCGAGACGGGGGACTGGTCGCACGTCGACGTCTACCTCACCAAGACCCTCGACTACCGCGCCCTGCTCTTTCCCGGCTCCCGCTACGACGCGCCAGCGCTGGACTGGCTGCGGCAGCGGGCGGCCACGGTGCTCGCCGTCGGCGCCGAGGTGACCGGCGCCGCGGCGACGGTCCGCTATCGCGGCGACGAGGAGCCCGCCGTACGCCTGCTCACCGAGACGCTGGTCGCCGAGCTCGTGGCCGCCCGGTGGTGGGCCGACTCCTGAAAGCGAGATCAGCTCCGACGGGCTGCCGTGTTCCAGGCCAGTGAACTTCTTGACTGTCTAACTGAATCCGGCTTTAAATGTCGGGCACGCCAGCTCAGGCGTTCGCGACCGGAGGTCAGTCATGAGATCCAGAGGTCGAACACCACTCACCAGCCGCCTGCGTGCCACGCTCGCCGCGCACGCCGAATCCGAACGGACCGGCATCCCGGTCGACGAAGTCATCGAGATGCGGGCCGCGGGGCTGTCCCGCCGCAAGCTGCTCGGCGGCGCCGCCGCCGTCGGGGCCGCCGTCGCCGGGGCGGCCGGCCTGCCCCGCCCCGCCAGCGCGGCCGCCGCGCCCGCCGCGCCACCGTCGGTGACCATCGTGGGAGCGGGTCTGGCCGGCATCCGCGCGGCCCACTGGCTCTACAAGGTCAAGGGGGTCCGGGCCGCCGTCTACGAGGGCAGCTCCCGGATCGGCGGCCGCTGCTACACCCTGCGGAACTTCTTCGACGGCGGCGTCGTCGTCGAGCACGGCGGGGCGTTCATCAACACCGAGCACAACACGATCCGCAACCTCGCCAACAGCCTCGGACTCAGCCTCCGGGACGTGGCCGGCGGCAACCAGCCACCCGGCGGGGACAAGTACTGGATCGACGGGGCGGACTACCCCTACAGCGCGGCGAACACCGACTGGGGTCAGGTCTACCAGGCGTTCAAGGCGGCACAGCAGGCGGCGCCGTGGCCGCAGCGGTACGACAGCTACACCGCGACCGGGCTGGCGCTGGACAACCAGACGGTCAACCAGTGGCTGGACGCCAACATCCCGGGTGGCCTCTCCAGCCGCTTCGCCAAGCTCATGCAGAGCAACGTCGTCGCTGAGTACGGCATGGACCCGGACCAGCAGTCCGCGCTCAACCTCATCTACCTGCTCGCCTGGAACTCGCAGAACTCGCTGAACCCGCTGACCGGGGGCGACGAGAAGTACACCATCATCGGCGGCAACGACCAGCTGCTGACCGCCATGGTCGGCCAGCTGCCGGCCGGCACCGTGACGCTGGACCGCAAACTGGTGGCGGTCAAGGCGAACACCAACGGGTCGGTGACCTGCACCTTCCAGGCCGGCAACACGTACGTCGACGTGACCTCCGACAAGGTCATCCTCGCCCTGCCCTTCACCATGCTGCGCGAGTGCGACCTGTCCAGGGCCGGGTTCTCGACGGTCAAGATGCGCTCGATCAACGAGTTCGACCTGGGCAGCAACGCGAAGATCCACGTCCAGTTCACCAGGCGGCCCTGGGTGGCGCAGGGCTACGGCGGCGCCACCTACACCAACGTGACCGGATTCCAGTGCGCCTGGGACGACGCGGTCAACCAGGCGACGACCACCGGCGTGCTGTGCGAGTTCCCGGGCGGCAGCCAGACGAAGGTGTGGACGGGAGCGCCGTTCGGCGCGGCACCGGCCGCCGAGGTCACGTCGTTTCTGACCCAGCTGGAACCCATCTACCCGGGCATCACCGCCGCCTACAACGGCAAGGCGTACCGGGACGCCTGGCCGCTCAACCCCTGGTCAAAGGGCGCCTACTCGAGCCTCAAGCCGGGCCAGTACACCCGCTTCTTCGGCATCGAGGCCGCCCGCGAGGGCAACGTCCACTTCGCCGGCGAGCACACCTCGATCGAGTACTTCGGCTACCTCAACGGGGCGGTCGAGTCCGGCGAGCGCGCTGCCAAGGAGGTCACCGGCCCGTAGTCGACGGGGCGCCAGCGGCAGCGCGTGACGGTGCTGCCTCAACGGGGGTGCCGCCGGCGGGCATGAGGCAGCACCACACGCCCGGCTTCCGCTCAGCAGGATCTGTGCGCGCGAGTTCCGCGACCAGCATTTGCGAACGATTCAATGGAACCGGCTTGCGCGAGGCGTCGCCGGACCTGCTGGGTGGCCGGATCCGGCCATCGTGGATGTCTTCACAGGAGGGACACGAGCACGTAGCCTGCCTGAAACGATTCATGGCCGGAGGTAGGCGTGACACCTCAGACTCCCGGATCCCCGCTGCTCGCCAGGCGCCGGACGGCGTTGACCCTGGCGGCGGCGACCGCCGTCGCCACGGTCGTCGCCGGGGCCCCACCGGCCTCGGCCGCCCGAGGTCACGCCCCGGGCGCACCGGCCGCGCTGACGGTCGACGACCGGACCGGCCCGCTCAACGTCGAGGGCACCCCGCGCTTCGGATGGCTGCCACAGGACGCCGACCCGGGGGAGACGCAGACGGCCTACCGGATCACCGTCAGCGAGCCCGGCGGCGACCTGGTGTGGGACTCGGGCAAGGTCGCCTCGGACCAGCAGTCCTACGTGCCCTACGGCGGGCCCGCCCTGCGCGCCGGCGCGGCGTACCAGTGGTCGGTGCGCACCTGGGACCGCACCGACCAGCAGTCCCCGCCCGGCACCGGCGCCTTCGAGACCGGCATCTCCGACACCCAGTGGGAGGGCGCCGCCTGGATCCGCCGCACCACCACCGAGGCCGACGACTACACGCTGGCCCGCACCGAGGTACGCCCCAGCGCCAGCCCGGTGGTCCGGGCCCGCTCCTACACCGCCGCCGACCACACCTACGAGCTCTACCTCAACGGCACCCGCGCCGACCGGGGCACCTCCTTCGGCTACCCCGGCGAGGACTACTACCAGGCCGCCGACGTCACCGACCTGGTGACCGCCGGCGAGCCGCTGGCCATCGGGGTGCGCTACCACTGGTACGGCAGCGGCCAGGGCCGCCCCGCTGGCGCCCGCGGCCTGCTGATGAAGCTGGTGGTCGAGCACGCGGACGGGACCCGGGAGGTGTTCGTCACCGACGGATCGTGGCGGGTCGCTCGGGACACCCAGTTCGTCGCGAACGCCGAGCGCCGCAACGGCGAGGGTGACCGGGTCGAGCGGCAGGACGCCCGCGCCGAGGTGACCGGCTGGACGCGGCCGGGCTACGACGACAGCGTCGCGCCGTTCACGGCCGCCGAGGTAATCGGCGCGCACCCGAACGCGGCGTACCCGCGGCTGATCGGGCAGGAGACCCGGCTGGCCGAGACCACGGTCGCTCCGGTCGCACTGCGTACCGCCGAGGACGGCACGGTGGTCGCCGACTACGGGGTGGTCATCCCGGCCCGCCCCGCCGTACGGTTCGACGCCGGCGTGGCCGGTCGCACGGTGACCGTGCGCGCCGGCTACACCCTCACCGACACCGGCCGGGTCGCCACGTCGACCCTGCAGTCGCAGGGCACCAACATGAGCTTCCCCTACCTGCAGAAGGACGGCCCGCAGCAGTTCCGCGCCTTCACCCACCTCGGCTTCCGCTACCTGGAGATCCCCGACGCGGGTGAGGAGATCGCGCTCGACGACATCTCCGCCGTGGTGGTGCACAGCGACGTCCCCGCCGGCCGGGAGGCCAGCTTCGCCAGCTCGGACGCCACCCTCGACGCGGTGTGGACGATGATGAAGCGGTCCGCGCTCTACTCCGTGCAGGAGGCGTTCGTCGACACGCCCACGCGGGAGAAGGGACAGTTCCTCGGCGACGCCGCCAACATCTCCTACGCCACGATGGGTGCCTTCGGTGAGCGTGACGCCACCCAGCAGGCCATCCGGGAGTTCCTCCGCTCCGCCGCCCGCTACTGGAACGCCGGCAACGACCGGGGGCGGTACAACGCCGTCTACCCCAACGGCGACGGCAAGCGGGACATCCCCGACTACTCCCTGATGTTCGTCGACTGGGTGTGGCGGTACTGGACCGAGACCGGCGACCGGGCGCTGCTGGCCGAGGCGTACCCGGCGATCCGGGACACCGCCGACTACGTGCTGCGCCACATCCCGGCCACCGGCCCGACCGCCGGCCTGGTCACCGAACTGGCCGGCGGCAGCGGCGCCTACCGCTACGGCATCGTCGACTGGCCGGAGCCCGGCCGGTTCGGGTACGACATGTCCGCCGCCGCCCGCACCACCATCAACGCCCAGGGTGTCGACGTGCTGCGAACGACCGCCCGGATGGCCGAGGCGCTCGGCCGCCCCGCCGCGGAGGTCACCTCCTACGACGGCCGGGCCGCCGACCTCGCCGCGACGATGAACGCCAAGCTGCGCCGCGCCGACGGCAACTACGTCGACGGGCTGTCGGCCACCGGCGCGCAGAGCGGCCACGCCGGCCAGCACGCCACCTCGTACGCGATCGCCCACGGCGTGGCCCCGCAGGCCGACCTGCCGGCGCTCGCCGACCACCTCTCGGCCATGGGCATGAAGCAGGGGCCGATGACCGCACACTGGCTGCTGGCCGCGCTCGCCGACGCCGGCCGGCCCGACGCGGTGCTGCGGCTGCTGACCAACCCCGACGACCTGGGCTGGGCGAACATCCTCGCCCAGGGCGGCAGCTTCACCTGGGAGGCCTGGACCCTCGACCCGGGCACCAACTTCAGCCAGTCCCACGGTTGGGGCGCGCAGGCCGTGGTCGACGTGCAGGAGACCCTGCTCGGCGTCCGCACCGCCGCCCCGGGCGCCGCCGTGGTGGACGTGGCGCCGCCCGCCGTCGGGCTCGACCACGCGTCCGGTGTCGTGCCCACCCAGCGCGGACCGGTGCGCCTCGACTGGCGGCGCACCGGCGCCGGCCTGCTGGTCGACCTCGAGGTGCCGGTCAACGTCACCGCCCGGGTGGCCCTACCGGTCACCGAGGGCAGGTCCTACCGGGCCGCCGGTCCGAGCAAGGCCACCTTCATCGGGATCGAGAACGGCCGCGCCGTGTTCGAGGTGGGCTCCGGCCGGTCCAGCTTCCACCCGGTCGCCGACTCGGCCGCCCAGCCCCGCTGATCACCCGTCCGGCGCCCATCGGTCCGGACGTCGCCCACGAAAGTCGGTGCGGACCGCCGCACAGAAGGGTTTGGACCATGAAGCTCACGACGCGGCGCCGACCCGTGCTCTCCGCGGTCGTCGCACTGCTCCTCGGGCTGACGCCGGCGGTGGTGACGGCGGCCCCGGCCGCCGCCGCACCGGAGGCTCCGCAGCTCACGGTGACCGGCCTGACCACCGAGCGGGCGACCGACCCGATCGGGCTCGACGTGGCGCAGCCCCGCCTCGGCTGGCGGATCGAATCCGCCGCCCGGGGCGTGCTCCAGGAGTCCTACCAGGTCCGCGTCGCCACCAGCCAGGCCCGCCTCGACGACGCCGACGTCTGGGACAGCGGTCGCGTGACGTCCCGGCGCAGCACCCTCGTCCCGTACACCGGCCCGGCACTGCAACCCCGCACCCGCTACCTCTGGCAGGTCCGGGTGTGGGACACCGCGGGCCGCGCCTCCGGGTGGAGCGCCCCGGCCTCGTGGGAGACCGGCCTGCGGGGCGCCGAGGGCTGGCGGGCCGACTGGATCGGGCTGCCCCCGCCCACCGAGTCGTGGCGCGACTACACCGTGCAGACCACGGTGCGCCTGGAGCGCGACGCGGCCGGGATCTATCTGCGCGCCCACGGCCCGACCAACGCCTACATGTGGCAGTTCTCCAGCACCGGCGGCACCGCCAAGCTGCGCCCGCACGTGCGGGTCAACGGCGCCTGGACGGTGCTCAAGGAGGTGCCGCTCGGCGCGGTCGTGCCGCCCGACAAGCTCACCGCCCCGCACACCCTGCGTATCACGGCGGCCGGCGACACCATCACCACCTGGGTCGACGGCACCCAGGTCGACGTCACCCGCGACACCCGGCACCAGGGCGGCTCGGTCGGCCTGCGCACCGACGGAGCGGAGACCGGCGTCTTCTCCGACTTCTCCGTGACCAGCGGCGCGGACACCCTCTTCGCGGCCGCGCTCACCGACGGCGAGAACCCGTTCGGCGGCGGCACCCCCACGTCGAGCGGGCTGCGGGTCACCGGCACCACCGAGGCCATGCTCACCGCCCTGGACGCGAACCCGCTGCTGCGCCGCGGCTTCCGGGTCGACGGGGAGGTCGCCCGCGCCCGGGTCTACGCCACCGCCCTCGGCGTCTACCAACTGTCGCTCAACGGGCAGCGCGTCGGCGACCACGAGCTGGCACCCGGCTGGACCGACTACCGCAAGCGGGTGCAGTACCAGACGTACGACGTGACCCGGCAGCTCCGCCAGGGCGACAACGCGCTCGGCGCCATGCTCGGCGACGGCTGGTACTCCGGCACCATCGCCTCCTTCGGCACCGACCACTACGGCTCCCGCCCGCACCTGGGCGCCCAACTGGTCATCGACTACACCGACGGCCGCACTGAGACCGTCCGTACCGACGGCTCCTGGCGTGCCACACCCGGGCCGTTCCTGCTGAGCGACCTGATCCACGGCGAGACCTACGACGCGCGCCGGCTGCCGGCCGGTTGGGACCGGCCCGGCTTCGACGACGCCGGCTGGTCGGCCGCCACCGTCGACGCCCCCGGCGCGACCGGCCCGATCGTCGCCCAGGTCGACCCGCCCGTGCGGGTCGCGCAGGAGCTGCCGGCGCGGGCGCTGACCCAGCCCACCCCCGGCACCTGGATCTTCGACCTCGGCCAGAACATGGTGGGCAAGGTGCGGCTGAAGGTCGACGGGCCCGCCGGCACCACCGTGCAGATCCGGCACGCCGAGGTGCTCAACCCCGACGGCACGGCCTACACCGCCAACCTGCGGTCGGCCCGGGCCACCGACCACTACACCCTCCGCGGCGGCGGCGCCGAGGTCTACGAACCCACCTTCACCTTCCACGGCTTCCGCTACGTCGAGCTGACCGGCTACCCGGGCACCCCCGACCGCTCCACCGTCACCGGCCTGGTCATGCACACCGACGGGGAGCTGACCAGCGAGTTCGAGACCTCCAACGCGATGGTGAACCAGTTGCACAGCAACATCACCTGGGGGCAGCGCGGCAACTTCCTGTCCATCCCCACCGACACGCCCGCCCGCGACGAGCGGCTCGGCTGGACCGGCGACATCAACGTCTTCGCCGAGACCGCGACGTTCAACATGGAAAGCCTGACGTTCCTCACCAAGTGGCTGCAGGACCTGCGCGACGCGCAGTCCGCCAACGGGGCGTACCCCGACGTCGCACCCCGCGCCTGCTGCGGCGACGGCGCGACCGGCTGGGCCGACGCCGGCATCACGGTGCCGTACACGCTCTGGCAGCGCTACGGGGACACCCGGGTGATCGAGGAGCACTACGCGTCGATGGTGCGGTACGCCGCCTGGCTGCAGAGCACCAGCTCCGGCAACCGGCGCACCAACGCCGGCCCGTACCTCGACTGGCTCAACCTCGACGACCCGACGCCCGCCGGCGTCATCGGCACCGCGTACTACGCGTACAGTGTCCGGCTGCTCGGGGAGATGGCCGCGGCCATCGGCCGGGACGCCGACGCGGCCCGTTACGCGGCGCTGGCCAAGGACATCGGCAAGGCCTTCGTCGACGCGTACGTCTCGGCCGACGGCACCGTCCAGGGCGACAGCCAGACCGGGTACGTGCTGGCCATCGGCATGGATCTGCTGCCCGAGCCGCTGCGCGGCAAGGCCGCCGACCGGCTGGTCGACAACGTCCGCCGCCACGACTGGCACCTGTCCACCGGCTTCCTCGGCACCCCGGACCTGCTGCCGGCGCTGAGCGACACCGGGCACCTCGACGTCGCCTACCGGCTGCTGCTCAACGACACCTACCCGTCGTGGGGTTACGAGATCGCCAAGGGCGCGACCACGGTCTGGGAGCGCTGGAACTCGATCATGCCGGACGGCAGCTTCGGCGACGTGTCGATGAACTCGTTCAACCACTACGCCTACGGCGCCGTCGGCGACTGGATGTACCGGACCGTCGCCGGCATCCAGCCCGACGCCGGCAATCCCGGCTACACCCACCTCACCTTCGCGCCCCAGCCGGGCGGTGGCCTCACCTCGGCCCGGGCGTCGTACCGCTCCGCGCAGGGCGTGATCGGCAGCGACTGGAACCTCGACGCCCGCGGCGACCTGCGGCTACGCGTCACCGTCCCGGCGAACACCACCGCGACCGTGCGCATCCCGGCACCCGGGCGGCACGCGGTGACCGAGGGCGGCCGGCCGGCGGACCAGGCCGACAGCGTGCGGTTCGTCCGGATGGACGGCGGGACCGCCGTCTACGAGATCGGTTCCGGCGCCTACTCCTTCGCCGTCGACCGGGTGCTGGGCGACCTGGGCGACACCGCCGACGCGGTGCAGGCGCTGTCGGCGCTCACCGACGAGCGCGCCGACGACCTGGGCCGACCGGTGGCCGCGCACCTGCGGGCCCAGCTGCGGAAGCTCGCCGACGAGACGACCGCGGCGCGGACCGCGTACCTGGCCGGCGACAGCGCTGCCGCCGCCGGCGAGGTGCACCACGCCCTCGCCACCGCCGCCGACCTGAACCGGTGGCTGCGTACCCAGGTCGGCGTCGGCCGCGTCGCGGCGGCCCACGCCGACCGGTTCACCACCCTGCTCACCCGGGTCGACCAGCGGCTCTCCGCGGCCTCGTCGGCCCTGGTCGGCGCGGTGGTCAAGCTGGACCTGCCGGTGGGTGAGCGGCTGCCCGGCGACGGCGTCCGGGCCAGCGTCGTGGTCACCAACGGCGGCACCGCACCGATGACCGGGGTGACCTCCGACCTGCGCGTTCCCGCCGGGTGGACGGTGACCCCGGTCGGCGACCGGCCCACCACCGTCGCCCCCGGCGCCACCGTCAGCCACCGCTACGACCTGCGCATCCCCGCCGGCCAGTCGCCGGCCGACGTGGTCGTCGACGGCTCGGCCAGCTACCGCCTCCAGGGCGGCGCCGCCACCCTGCCCGTCGCGGGCACGATCACCACGGCGCCGGCCGTGGTCATCGAGTCGGCGTCCGCCACGCCCGCCGCCGTGGCTCCCGGCGCCGCGACCACCGTCGGCGCCGTGCTCCGCAACCGGGCCGCCGTGCCGGTGACCGGGCAGCTCACCACCACGGCGCCCGACGGCTGGCGGGTGGCGTCGCCGACCGCCCGGTACGACCTCGCACCCGGCGCGGAGACCACCGTGTCGACCGTCGTCACCGCACCGGTGACGGTGACGGAAGGGCCGGCGGAGCTCACCCTGGCCACCGGCGGCACGGACGCCGAACGGCGCACCCTCGCGGTCCCGGTCCGGTTCACCAAGCCGCCGGCCGGCGCGTACGACCACGTCGATCTCGGCGACGCGGCCTCCGAGCAGGCGCACCACCTGACCGCCTCGACCCACTCGGGCACCAACACCGAGGCCGGGTTGACCCGCCGCTACACCAACGTCAGCTACCCCGACGGCTGGTTCGAGTTCGACCTCGCCGTCGCACCCGGCGAACCGTTCGTGCTGCGCGCCGTCGAGACCTACGACCAGGCGCAGCTGAAGGACTACGAGATCGTCGTCGACGGGGTGGTGGCGCACGCCCGCTCCTGGCGGCGCACCGCCGGCGGGGCCGGCACGGTCAGCTACCAGTTCGTCGTCGACCTGCCGGACGCGACCCGCGACGGGGTGGTGCGGGTGCGGTTCCGGGACACCGGTGACGGCTACGACCCGTCGATCGCCGACGTCTGGTCGGCACCCCTGCCCGCCGGCTCGCCGTCCTGACCCGACATCGAGGAGACACCCATGGCCCAGACACCACCGGTCCCGCCACCGGGGACCGAACTCAGCCGCCGATCCCTGCTCGGTTGGGGCGTCGCCGGCGCGGGAGCCGTCGCGCTCGGCGCGGGCATCGCCGAGCCGGCGGCGGCCGCACCGCCCCCCGGCGTCGGTGCCGGCCCGCTCTCGGTCGGCCGCCCCCGCACCGAGTACGCCGACCAGCTTCTCGGCACCGACGTCGCCCAGCCCCGCTTCTCCTGGACCGGCACCGCCCCCGGCCACGGTGCCACCCAGAGCGCGTACCAGGTGCTGGTGGCCAGCCGCGCCGACCGGCTCACCCCGGACGCGGCCGACGTCTGGGACTCGGGCCGGGTGGCCTCGGCGCGGTCGGTCGGCGTGCCGTACGCCGGCCCGCGCCTGGCCCCGCGTACCCGCTACCACTGGACGGTGCGGGTGTGGGACGGGGCCGGCCGGGAGACCGGGTGGAGCACGCCGACCTGGTTCGAGACCGGCCTGCTGGACGAGGGCTTCGGCGCGGCCCGCTGGGTCGGCGCGCAGCCGGACGTCGCGCAGGCCCCGCTCGACTTCGCCGGGGCGTCGTGGATCTGGTCGCCCGGGGCCAGCTCGAGCAACGCGCCGGCCGGTACCCGCTGGTTCCGGGGCCGGCTCGCGGTGCCCGCCGGGGTCGAGATCGCCACCGCGCACCTCGTCGTCACCGCCGACGACGACTACACCGCCTACCTCGACGGGCGTCAGGTGCTGCACGCCCCGCAGCAGGCCGACGGCTGGAAGAGCGCCGAGATCGCCGACGTCACCGAACTGGCCCGCGCGGCCGTCGGCCGCACGCTCACCCTGGCCGCGGTGGCCACGAACCGGCCCGGCCCGTCGGTGAACCCGGCCGGCCTGCTGGCCAAGCTGGTGCTGGTGACCGCCGCCGGGCAGCGGCTCGTGCTGGTCACCGACGGCTCCTGGCGCAGCTCGGACACCGAACGGCCGGGCTGGCAGGAGGCCGGGTACGACGACGCTGGCTGGGCCGGCGTGGCCGTGCTCGCCCCCTACGGGCAGGGGCCGTGGGGCGGCAACGTCACCGTGCCCCAGCCCCAGCCCCGGTCCCTGGACCTGGCCGGCGCCGCCTGGGTGTGGGGGCCGGGCGCGACGGTGAACAACGCGCCCGTCGGTCCGCGCTGGTTCCGCGGCCGACTGGCCCTGCCCGCAGGGCTCGACGTCGCCTCCGCCCGGCTGATCATGAGCGCCGACGACGATTTCACCGCGTACCTGGCCGGTCGGCTCACCCTGTCGGCGCCCCAGCAGACCGACGGCTGGCGCACCGCCCGGGTCGCGGACGTCACCGAGCTGGCCCGCCAGGCCGGCGGCGGGGACCTGGTGCTGGCCGCGATCGCCACCAACCGGGCGGGTGCGTCGGTCAACCCCGGTGGCCTCATCGTGAAGCTCGTCGTGCGCACCGCCGACAGCCGGGAACTGGTGCTGGTCACCGACGCCGGCTGGCGGACCACCGGCATCGTCGAGTCCGGCTGGGAGCAGCCGGGCCACGACGACTCGGCCTGGTCGCCGGTGGTCGTGCTCGCTCCCTACGGGCAGGGACCGTGGGGCAGCGGCATCGAGCCGCCGGTGGAGGAGCGGCCCGCCCCGCTGCTGCGGCGCGCGTTCCGGCTGACCAAGCCGGTGACCCGCGCCCGGCTGTACGCCAGCGGCCTCGCCTACCAGGTGCTGCACGTCAACGGGAAGCGGGTCGGCACCGCGGTGCTGGACCCGGGGTTCACCGACTACGACGACACCGTCCTGTACGTGACGCACGACGTCACCGACCTGCTGGCTGAGGGGCAGAACGTCCTCGGCGCCGAGCTGGGCCGCGGCTTCTACGGCATGACCACCCGCAACGTGTGGCGCTGGCACCAGCCACCCTGGCACGGCGAGCCCCGGCTGCTCGCCCGCCTCGTCGTGGAGCACCCGGACGGGTCGCGCACCGAGATCGTCAGCGATGACGCCTGGCGGATCACCGCCGGCCCCACCCTGTCCAACTCGCTGTTCGCGGGGGAGACCTACGACGCCCGGCAGGAGCCGGCGGGCTGGTCGACGGCCGGTTTCGACGACGCCGGGTGGGCCCGGGCGAGCGCCCTGGACGCCCCGGCCGGCACGCTGCGCGCCCAGGAGCACGAGCCGATCCGGGTGGTCGAGTCCGTCGCCCCGGTCGCCCTCAGCTCGCCGCGCGCCGGTGTCTGGGTGGCCGACTTCGGCCGGACCACCGCCGGCTGGGTCCGGCTGCGCACCACCGCCCCGGCCGGCACCACGATCCGCATCCTGTACGGCGAGAAGCTGCGCGCCGACGGCACCGTCGAGGCGTCCAACGGCAACGTGCAGAGCGCTCGCTTCCAGCAGGACGAGTACGTCGCCCGGGGCGGCGGCGAGGAGGTGTGGGAGCCGCAGTTCTCGTACAAGGGCTTTCGCTACGTGCAGCTCGACGGCCTGCCGGGCGCGGCGACCACCGACACGGTCATCATGCGGGTGGTGCACTCCGACGTCCGTGACGTCGGCGAGTTCCGGTGCAGCGAACCGCTGTTCGAGCAGTTCGAGCGGATGATGCGCCGGACGGTGCGCAACAACCTGCACGGCATCCCCACCGACACCCCGATGTACGAGAAGAACGGCTGGACCGGTGACGCGCAGGTGGCCGCGCCCACCATGGCGGGCCTGCTCGACCTGTCCCGGTTCTTCACCAAGTGGCTCGGCGACCTGCGCGACAGCCAGGTCACCTCCGGCCAGGTGCCGGTGATCGTGCCCAGCGGCGGCTGGGGCTACCAGGAGCTCGCCCCGGCGCCGGAGTGGACGACGGTCTACCCGTTCCTGCTGCGCGAGATGCACCGCTGGTACGGCGACGACCGGCTGCTGCGCCAGCACTGGCAGCCGGTGGTCGACTATCTGGACTGGGAACTGGGGCGGCTGCGCGACGGCCTGGCCGTGACCGCGCTCGGCGACTACCTGTCGCCCGGCACCGGTGGCAACCCGCCCGAGGACACCCGGCTCACCGCGACCGCGTACCTGCACCGGGCGCTGGTGGCCACGGCCGAGGTCGGCGAGCTGACCGGGCAGGACGGGCCGGCGGCCCGGTTCCGCACCGCGGCCGCCGGGCTGCGGGACCGGCTGAACGAGACGTTCCTGGACCGGGTGCGCGGGCTGTACCGCACCGACCGCGATCCCGGCTACCGGCAGACCTCCAACGCGGTGCCGCTGGCGTTCGGGCTGGTGCCCGACGACCTGGTCGGGAAGGTGGTGGACAACCTGGTCGCCGACATCCGGGAGCGGGGCTGGCATCTCAATACCGGCTGCCTCGGCACCAGCGTCCTGCTGCCGGTGCTGACCGAGCACGGCCACGCCGACGTGGCGGCCCGGGTGGCCCGGCAGCGGACCTACCCGAGCTGGGGCTACTGGGTGGACAACGGCGCCGACACGATGTGGGAGATGTGGCCGACGTCGACCCGCTCGCGCCAGCACTACTTCCACGGCACGGTCGTGCAGTGGCTCTACGAGCACGTGGCCGGCCTGCGGTCGGTCGCCGACGGCTGGGCGCGCATGGTGGTGCGGCCGGACGCCCGCGCCGAGGTGTCCGCCGCGTCGGCGGCGGTGGACACGGTCCGCGGCCGGGCGTCGTCGGCCTGGCGACTCCAGGACGGCGGGTTCGAGCTGACCGTGCAGGTGCCGGTGGGCGCCACCGCCGAGGTGCACGTGCCCGCGGCGCGGGCCGAGGACGTCGAGGCGTCACCGGGTGGGCTGGTGACCGCCCGCCGGATGGCGGACGGTTACCTGGTGCACACGGTGGGCGCGGGCACCTGGCGGTTCGTCAGCAGTTCCGCGCCGACCGGCTGAGGACGGCGACGGCGCCGGCCGCGCGGGGGAGCGCGGACCGGCGCCGTCGCGCTGTGGCCGTCGTGGCACGCGATCCTGGCCGCCTCCAGGGCCAGGCGGGCGGGCGACCATTCGCCGGCGACGCCTGCGCGGGCCGAAGTCAGCGCCGGGTACGCCGGGGCTGCTCGCTGGAGCGGCGGACGACCAGCTCCGGCTGGAACACCACGTGCCGGTGCCGGTGCGTCTCGCCGGACCGCGCCTCCTCCAGCAGCAGCTGGGCCGCCGTGCGGCCGAGCTGTTCGCGGGGTTGACGCACCGACGACAGCGGCACCGCCGCCGCGCCGGCGAACTCGATGTCGTCGTAGCCGACGATGGCCACGTCGGCGGGCACCCGTAGGCCGCGCTCGGTCACCTCCTGCAGCACGCCCAGCGCGATCAGGTCGTTGGCGCAGAACACGGCGGTGGGCCGCTGCCGGGCCGGCAGGGCCAGCAGGTCCTCGGCGGCGCGCCGCCCGGCGGCGACGGTCAGGCTGGTGGTGGTCGCCACCCGCAGCTCGGCGCCGCCGCGTTCCTCCAGCGCGGCCGCGGCCCCGGCGTGCCGTTCGGCGACCTGAGCGATGGAGAACGGGCCGCCGAGGTACGCGATGCGCCGGTGGCCCTGGTCCAGCAGGTGGTCCATGGCCAGCCGGCCGCCGAGCACGTCGTCGACGGCCACCGAGCAGCGGCTGGCCCGGCCGGAGCCGCGGTCGACGAGCACCACCGGGATGCCCCGGTCGATGAGCTTGTCCAGGTTGGGTTGGGGGCCGTGGCCGACCGGGGTGATGAGCACCCCGCGGACCCGCTGCTCCTCCAGCAGTTCCAGGTGCCGGCGTTCCCGGGCGCTGTCCTCGCCGCTGTTGCAGACGACGAGCATCGCGCCGGCCTCCTCGACCACCTGTTCGGCGCCGCGCACCACGTCGGTGAAGAACGGGTTCGCCACGTCCAGCACGACGATGGCGACGGTCCGGCTGTGCCCGGCGCGCAGTTGGCGGGCGGAGTCGTTGCGGACGTAGCCGAGTTCGGTGATGGCGTCGAGCACCCGCTGCCGGGTGGCCGGGGCGACCGTGTCGGGTCGGTTGAGCACGTTGCTCACCGTGCCGAGGGAGACGCCGGCGTGCCGGGCCACCTCCTTGATGTTCGCCGCTGCCATGACTCCCCTGACGATCGGTGCGGTGGGTGGTTGCGGCCCGCTCTCGGGTGCGGGCAGGGGTCGCGGTGCTGCCGCGGCCGTACGGGGCGTGCCGGCCGGAACGGGCCGACCGGGCGACGACGGGGAGTCTATAGCGTCTAAAACGTTTCATCCAGTCGGCCTAGCCGGCCGGCGCGCCTCCGTCGCAGGCCTGGGACGGGTTGCGGCACGACGCAGTCGCCCCCGCTGGCAACAGTCTAGAAATCGCCGGGAAACCCTTGACGGTCACGAATGTCGACCCCTACCGTCCATGCAACAACATGTGAAACGATTCAGGAGGGGATCGGATGAGCCCCGGCGCACCGGGCGCGGAGAGCGCTCCGCTGCTGGAACTGGACGGCGTGACGAAGTCCTTCGGGGCCGTCGCCGCCCTGCGGGGGGTGCACCTGGCGCTGCATCCCGGAGAGGCCCACGCCCTGGTCGGGGAGAACGGGGCCGGCAAGTCCACCCTGGTCAAGACCCTCGCCGGAGCACACTCCCCGGACGCCGGCCGGATGACCCTGGACGGCCGACCGCTGCAGCTGCGCGGCCCCGCCGACGCCCGCGCCGCCGGCATCGCGGTCATCTACCAGGAGCCGACCCTGTTCCCGGACCTGTCGGTCGCGGAGAACATCTTCATGGGCCGGCAACCGCTGCGGGGTCTGCGGCGCATCGACACCCGGGCGATGAACCGGGACGCCGAGCGGCTGTTCGAGCGCCTCGGCGTCCGGATCGACCCCGCCCGCCCCGCGCGCGGGCTGTCCATCGCCGACCAGCAGCTCGTCGAGATCGCCAAGGCGCTCTCCTTCGACGCCCGCATCCTGGTCATGGACGAGCCCACCGCCGCGCTCTCCGGCGTCGAGGTGGAACGCCTCTTCGGCGTCGCCCGGTCGCTGTGCGAGCGCGGCGCCGCCGTGCTGTTCATCTCGCACCGCTTCGACGAGGTCTTCGACCTGTGCCAGCGGATCACCGTGCTGCGCGACGGCGCGTGGGTCTCCAGCGACCGGGCCGCCGACCTCACCGTCGACGAGGTGGTGCGACGCATGGTCGGCCGCGAGGTGTCCTCGCTCTACCCGAAACAGGACGCGCCGCTGCGCGACACCCTGCTGGAGGTGCGCGGGCTCAGCCGGGCCGGCGTCTTCTCCGACGTGTCCTTCTCGGTTCGCGGCGGCGAGATCGTCGCCCTGGCCGGGCTGGTCGGCGCCGGACGCAGCGAGGTCGCCCGCGCCGTCTTCGGCGTCGACCGCTACGACGCCGGTGAGGTACGCGTGGCCGGCCGGGCCCTCCCGCCCGGCAACCCGGGCCGGGCGATCGCCGCCGGCATGGCCCTGGTGCCCGAGGACCGTCGCCAGCAGGGCCTGGTCATGGAGCTGTCGGTGGAGCGCAACGCCACCCTCGCCCGCCGCCGGGCGCTGAGCCGGCTGGGCCTGCTCCTCGGTGGCGCCGAGCGGGCCGAGGCCCGCCACTGGACCCGTCGGCTGCAGGTCAAGGCCTCCCGCCTCGCCGCACCGGTGGCCACCCTCTCCGGCGGCAACCAGCAGAAGGTGGTGCTCGCCAAGTGGCTCGCCACCGAACCCCGCATCCTGATCATCGACGAACCCACCCGCGGCATCGACGTCGGCACCAAGGCCGAGGTCCATCGGCTGCTGTCCGAACTGGCCGGCGAGGGGCTGGCCATCCTGATGATCAGCAGCGAGCTGCCCGAGGTGCTCGGCATGGCCGACCGGGTCCTGGTCATGCACGAGGGACGGGTGGTCCGCGAGCTGCTCCGGGCCGAGGCCGACGAGACCTCCGTGATGTTCGCCGCCACCGGCCAAGGAGCGACGGCATGAGTGAGCGTCAGCGAACGAATCATCAGCACAGTGCCGTGGTGCCTCATGACGGCACTGCTCACAGTCCGACCCCCGGCCGAGGCCGCGGCGACGGTGCGGCACAGACCGACGCGGCCGGGGCTCGGACCGTTCGGCGAAGCGGAGTGCCGTCATGAGCCTCACCGACACCGGCGCGCCCGCCCAGGCCGCCGAGAACCCGCCACCCGGCCCCGGCCGGCGGCGGCGCGGCCTCACCGAGCGGCTGCTCGCCGTACGCGAACTGAGCCTGCTGCTCGCCCTCGGCGCGCTGATCCTGGTCACCACCGTCCGCAACGACCGGTTCCTCAGCGGCCAGAGCATCAAGGACCTGCTGCTCGGCTGCGCCATCCTGGTCATCCTCGCGGTCGGCCAGACCCTGGTCATCGTCACCCGCAACGTCGACCTGTCCGTCGGATCGATCCTGGGGCTGGTCGCCTTCGCCACCGGCGAGCTCTTCCTCGCCGCGCCCGGCACCCCCTGGCCGGTCGCGCTCCTGCTCGGCGTCGCCCTCGGCGCGGTCTGCGGAGTGGTCAACGGCGGCCTGATCGCGGTGGCCAAGGTCCCGGCCCTGGTCATCACCCTCGGCACCCTCTACGCCTTCCGCGGCGTCGACTACTACTGGGCGGCCGGCCGCCAGATCAACGCCGCCGACATGCCCCGCTCGTTCCTGCGGCTGGGCAACCAGACGGTGCTCGGCGTACCCGTGCTCTTCCTGGTCGCGCTCATCGTGGTCGCCGCCGTCGGCTTCTACCTGCGCTCCTACCGCAGCGGCCGGGAGCTGTACGCCATCGGCTCCGAGCCGGCCGCCGCCCGGCTGTCCGGCATCCCGGTCGGCCGGCGCGTCTTCGCCGTCTTCGTCGCCAACGGCGCGCTCGCCGGCCTCGCCGGGGTGCTCTACGCCGCCCGGTTCGGCACCCTCGACGCGGCCGCCGGCACCGGTCTGGAACTGCAGGTCGTCGCCGCCGCGGTGGTCGGCGGGGTGGCCATCTTCGGCGGCAGCGGCAGCGCCTACGGCGCCGCGCTCGGCGCCGTCCTGCTCACCACGATCGGCAGCTCGCTGGCCGTCCTGCGCATCGACCCGTTCTGGCAGCAGGCCGTGGTCGGCGCGCTCATCCTCGCCGCCATCGGCCTGGACCGGCTCCTGGCCCTCCGGATGGCGGCCCGGCTCCGAGGGAGAAGCGCCCATGGCGCATGACAGCCTGTACGCCGCACCGCCGTCCGCCGCGGACACCGAGCGGGAGGCGGGCCGCCTGGCGGGCCTGCGCGGCGCGCTCGGTTCCTGGGACGCGGCGATCGTGGCCGCCCTGGTGGCGGCCGTACTGCTGGCCGGCCTGTCGGTGCCGAACTTCGCCACCGGCCGCAACGCCCAGTTCCTGCTGCTCGACCTGGTGCCGCTGGCCCTGCTCGCGCTGCCCATGACGCTGATCGTCATCACCGGCGAGATCGACCTGTCGGTGGCCAGCATGGTCGGCCTGGGCAGCACGCTGATGGGGCAGCTGTGGCTGTCCAGCGGCCTGTCGCTGGAGCTGATCTGCGTGCTGGTGGTGCTGCTCGGCGCCGCGCTCGGCGCGGTCAACGGCCTGTTCGTGACCGGGTTCGGCCTGCCGTCGCTGGCGGTGACCATCGGCACCCTCGCCCTGTACCGGGGACTGTCCTTCGTCGTGCTCGGCGACCAGGCGGTGGCCGACTTCCCGGCCAGCTGGACCGCTGCCGCGGTGCAGACCATCCCCGGCACGTCGATCCCGGCCGCGGTCGTCCCGGTGCTGCTGCTGGCGCTGGTGTTCGGCGTCGTGCTGCACGCCACCGCGGCCGGCCGGGCGCTGTACGCCATGGGCAACAACGACGAGGCCGCCACGTTCGCCGGCGTGTCAGTGGCCCGGACCAAGTTCTGGCTGTTCGTGGTCTCCGGCGCGGTCTGCGGGCTGGCCGGGGTCTTCTGGACCCTGCGCTACGCCAGCGCCCGCGGCGACAACGCCACCGGCCTGGAGCTGACCGTGGTGACCGCGGTGCTGCTCGGCGGGGTGTCCATCTTCGGCGGCCGCGGCGGGCTGCTCGGCGTGGTGGCCGGTGTCCTGCTCCTCGGGGTCCTGCGCAACGCCCTGCAGCTCGCCGACGTGGACGCCAACGCGCTGACCATCGTCACCGGAACCCTGCTGATCGTCTCCGTGGTACTGCCCAACGCGGTCGCGGAACTCCGCGCCCGGCTGCACCGCCGACGGCAACGCGCGCACCTCACCGCGTCGTGACCGTCTCCGCACCCCACCTCCCTGGAAGGATAACGATGTCCACGTACAGACGGCTCCGCGTCGGGGCCACCGCCGTCACCCTCGCCGCGCTGCTGCTCGGCTCCGCCGCCTGTGGCGGCACCACCCGGGAGAACTCCGGCAACGACACCGGCGGCGGCGCGCAGGCCAGCGGCGCCGCCAACCCGGACGCCAAGCTCAAGGAAGGGCTCAAGATCGCCTTCCTGCCGAAGCAGGTGAACAACCCCTACTTCACCACCAGCGACAACGGTGGCAAGGAGGCGATCACCGAGATCAAGGGCGAGTACAAGGAGGTCGGCCCCTCCGAGGCCAGCGCCTCGTCCCAGGTCAGCTACATCAACACCCTGTCGCAGCAGGGCATGGACGTGATCGTCACCTCGGCCAACGACCCCAACGCGATCTGCGGCGCGCTGAACCAGGCGAAGGCGGCCGGCGCCAAGATCGTCACCTTCGACTCCGACACCAAGCCGGAGTGCCGCCAGATCTTCGTCAACCAGGTGACCGCCGAGGGCATCGCGGAGAACCAGGTCAAGCTCATCTCCGAGCAGATCGGCGGCGCGGGCGAGATCGCCATCCTGTCCGCCACCGCCAACGCGACCAACCAGAACGCCTGGATCGCGCTGATGAAGGAGGAGCTGAAGAAGCCCGAGTACAGCAAGCTCAAGCTGGTCACCGTGGCCTACGGCAACGACGACGACCAGAAGTCCTTCCAGGAGACCCAGGGCCTGCTGCAGTCCTACCCCAACCTGAAGGGCATCATCTCGCCGACCACCGTCGGCGTGGCCGCCGCCGCCCGCTACCTCAGCGGGTCGCAGTACAAGGGCAAGGTCAAGCTGACCGGCCTGGGCACTCCGAACCAGATGCGCGAGTACGTCAAGGACGGCACCGTCGACGGGTTCGCCCTGTGGAACCCCGCCGACCTGGGCTACCTCGCCGCGTACGCCGGCGCGGCCCTCGCCTCGGGCCAGATCACCGGCGCCGAGGGCGACAAGTTCAAGGCCGGCAAGCTCGGCGAGTTCACCGTCGGCAAGGACGGGGTGGTCGTCCTCGGCCCGCCCACCGTGTTCGACAAGAACAACATCGACCAGTTCCAGTTCTGACCGCCCTGGCGGTGCCGGCGCCGGTCGCGCCGGCACCGCCCCGGGGGCGCCCGACGGGAGAACCATGCCCCGCATCTGCTTCACCCTGCAGGTCGACCCGGCCCGCCTCGACGAGTACCGCGCCCGGCACGAGCGGGTCTGGCCGGAGATGCTCGCCGCCCTTGCCGAGTGCGGCTGGCACGACTATTCGCTGTTCCTGCGCGAGGACGGCCTGCTCGTGGGGTTCCTGGTGACCGACGACTTCGCGGCGGCCCAGGCCGCCATGCAGGCCCGTGACGTCAACGCCCGCTGGCAGGCGGAGATGGCGTCCTACTTCCTCGACCTCGACCAGCGCACGGCCGACCGGGCCATGCGGCCGCTGGACGAGGTCTTCAACCTCGAGGCGCAGCTCGCCGCCCAGACGGGAGAGTCACGATGACCCAGTCCGACGCGCAGACCCACGACCGGGTCAAGCAGGCCCTGCGCACCCAGCGCATCGAGACCCCGTCCTGGGCGTACGCGAACTCCGGCACCCGGTTCAAGGTCTTCCCGCAGGAGGGCGTGCCGCGCAACCCGTACGAGAAGATCGCCGACGCGGCGGTGGTGCACCGGCTCACCGGGGTGGCGCCCACGGTCGCCCTGCACATCCCGTGGGACCGGGTCGACGACTACTCCGACCTGGCGAAGTACGCCGCCGACCAGGGCGTCGCCCTCGGCGCGATCAACGCCAACGTGTTCCAGGACAACGACTACAAGCTCGGCAGCGTCACCAACCCGGACCCGGGCGTGCGCCGCAAGGCGATCGACCACCTGCTCGAGTGCGTGGACATCATGGACCGCACCGGCTCCCGCGACCTCAAGCTCTGGTTCTCCGACGGCACCAACTATCCCGGGCAGGACGACATCCGCGCCCGGCAGGACCGGCTCGCCGCCGCGCTGCGCGAGACGTACGACCGGCTCGGCGACCACCAGCGGCTGCTGCTGGAGTACAAGCTGTTCGAGCCGGCCTTCTACGCCACCGACGTGCCGGACTGGGGCACCGCGTACGCGCACTGCCTCGAACTCGGGCCGAAGGCGCAGGTCGTCATCGACACCGGGCACCACGCGCCCGGCACCAACATCGAGTTCATCGTGGCGTTCCTGCTACGGGCCGGGAGGCTTGGAGCCTTCGACTTCAACTCCCGCTTCTACGCCGACGACGACCTGATGGTCGGCGCCGCGGACCCGTTCCAGCTGTTCCGCATCATGTACGAGATCGTCCGCGCCGACGCGCTGCGCCCGGCGGCCGGGATCGCGTTCATGCTCGACCAGTGTCACAACATCGAGCCGAAGATCCCCGCGATCATCCGCTCCGTGCTGAACGTGCAGGAGGCCACCGCCAAGGCACTGCTCGTCGACGCCGCCGCGCTGGCCGCCGCGCAGCAGGCCGGTGACGTGCTCGGCGCCAACGCGGTGCTGATGGACGCCTACCACACCGACGTGCGGCCGCTGCTCGCCGAGCTGCGCGCCGAGCTGGGCCTGGACCCCGATCCGATGGCCGCGTACGCCCGCTCCGGCTACTTCGACAAGATCCGCGCCGAACGCGTCGGCGGCCAGCAGGCCGGCTGGGGCGCCTGACCACCACCGAGAACGCAGACAGGGGACATGAGGACGATGCATTCCGAGGTTCAGGCGCTCATCGCCCGCAGCAACCGGCTCGGCGCCGACCCGACCACCACCAACTACGCCGGCGGCAACACCTCGGCCAAGGGCGAGGCCACCGACCCGGTGACCGGCGGCCCCGTCGAGCTGCTCTGGGTCAAGGGCTCCGGCGGCGACCTCGGCACCCTCACCGAGGCCGGCCTGGCCGTGCTCCGGCTCGACCGGCTGCGCGCCCTCGTCGACGTCTACCCCGGCGTCGAGCGGGAGGACGAGATGGTGGCCGCCTTCGACTACTGCCGGCACGGCCTCGGCGGTGCCGCCCCCTCGATCGACACCGCCATGCACGGTCTGGTCGACGCCGCCCACGTCGACCACCTGCACCCCGACGCCGGCATCGCGATCGCCACCGCCGCCGACGGGCCCGAACTGACCAAGGAGATCTTCGGCGACCGGGTGCTGTGGGTGCCGTGGCGGCGCCCCGGCTTCCAGCTCGGGCTCGACATCGCCGCCGCCGCGTTGGCCAACCCGCAGGCGATCGGCGTCATCCTCGGCGGGCACGGCATCACCGCCTGGGGAGCGACCAGCGAGGAGTGCGAACGCCACTCGCGGGAGATCATCCGCACCGCCCAGGCGTACCTCGACGAGCACGGCCGGCCCGAGCCGTTCGGCCCGGTGATCCCCGGCCACGAGCCGCTGCCCCCGGACGAACGGCGCGCCCGCGCGGCGGCCCTGGCGCCGGTCATCCGGGGCCTGGCCTCCACCGACCGCCCCCAGGTGGGGCACTTCACCGACAGCGACGTGGTGCTCGACTTCGTCACCCGCGAGCGGCACCCCGCGCTCGCCGCGCTCGGCACCTCCTGCCCGGACCACTTCCTGCGCACCAAGGTCCGCCCGCTGGTGCTCGACCTGCCACCGACCGCCCCGCTGGCCGACACGGTCGCCCGGCTCCGGGAACTGCACGCCGCCTACCGCGAGGACTACCGCGCCTACTACGAGCGGCACGCCACCGCGGACAGCCCCCCGATGCGCGGCGCCGACCCGGCCATCGTCCTGGTGCCAGGCGTGGGCATGTTCAGCTTCGGGGCCAACAAGCAGACCGCCCGGGTCGCCGGGGAGTTCTACGTCAACGCCATCAACGTCATGCGCGGCGCCGAAGCCGTGTCCCGGTACGCCCCGATCGACGAGGCCGAGAAGTTCCGCATCGAGTACTGGGCCCTCGAAGAGGCCAAGCTGGCCCGGATGCCCAAGCCGAAGCCCCTCGCCACCCGGATCGCCCTGGTCACCGGCGCCGGCTCGGGCATCGGCCGGGCCATCGCCCACCGGCTGGCCGCCGAGGGCGCCTGCGTGGTCGTCACCGACCGGGACACCGCCGCCGCCGAGACGGTCGCCGCTGAGCTGGGCGGCCCGGACGTCGCGGTGGCCGTACCGGTGGACGTCACCGACGCCGACGCGGTGGCCGACGCCGTCCGCGCGGCGGTCCTCGCCTACGGCGGCCTGGACCTGGTGGTCAACAACGCCGGACTGTCGCTGTCGAAGTCGCTGTTGGAGACCACCGAGGCGGACTGGGACGTGCAGCACGACGTGATGGCCAAGGGCTCCTTCCTGGTCTCCCGGGAGGCCGCCCGGGTCCTCATCGACCAGCAGATGGGCGGCGACATCGTCTACATCGCCAGCAAGAACTCCCTGTTCGCCGGACCGAACAACGTCGCCTACGGCGCGGCCAAGGCCGACCAGGCGCACCAGGTCCGCCTGCTCGCCGCCGAACTGGGCGGCCACGGCATCCGGGTCAACGGCGTCAACCCCGACGGGGTCGTACGCGGCTCCGGCATCTTCGCCGCCGGCTGGGGCGCCCAGCGCGCCGCCGTCTACGGCGTGCCCGAGGAGAAGCTGGGCGAGTTCTACGCCCAGCGCACCCTGCTCAAGCGGGAGGTGCTGCCCGAGCACGTCGCCAACGCCGTCTTCGTGCTCACCGGCGGCGACCTGTCACACACGACGGGTCTGCACATCCCGGTGGACGCCGGCGTCGCCGCGGCCTTCCTCCGCTGATCCGGCCCGGTGCGGGAATGAGGACCAAGATGCTCGTGGAGAATCCGGTGCTCGACGAGGAGGACCTGCGTCTGCTGCGGTTGCTGGCCACGGGGGTGCCGCTGGAGACGGTGGCGCGGCGGTCCGGGCTGTCCGAGCGGACCGTGCGCCGCCGGATCCGGGCGATCTGCGACCGGCTCGGCGTCACCGCCCCGATCCAGGCGGTGGTGTGGGCGGCCCGGCGGGGGATGTTGTGACCGACCTGCACCTCGCCGCCGTGGACCTGGGCGCGTCCAGCGGCCGGGTCATGCTTGGCCGCGTCGCACCAGGCCGACTGGACCTGACCGAGGTGCACCGGTTCCCCAACGAACCGGTACGCCTCGGCGACACCCTGCACTGGGACGTCCTCGCGCTGCACCGGGGCGTCCTCGACGGCCTGCGCGCCGCCGGCCCGGTGACCAGCATCGGCATCGACTCCTGGGCCGTCGACTACGGGCTGCTCGACGACACCGGGGCGCTGCTCGGCAACCCGGTGCACTACCGTGACGCCCGCACCGACGGCGTCGCCGAGCGGGTCGTCAAGCAGTTCGGTGCGGAGCGGCTCTACCGCACCACCGGGCTGCAGCAGTTGCCGTTCAACACCCTCTACCAGCTCGTCGCGGCGGCCGGCACGCCGCAGCTGACCGCGGCGCGGTGGCTGCTGCTGATCCCCGACCTCATCGCGTACTGGCTCACCGGCGAGGTCGCCGCCGAGGTCACCAACGCCTCCACCACCCAGCTGTACGACCTGCGCCGCCGGGCCTGGGCCACCGACCTGATGGCCGACGCGGGCATCCGCGCCGACCTGTTCCCGCCGCTGCGCGAGCCAGGCGCCCGGATCGGCCCGGTCCGGCCCGGCCTCGGCCTACCCGGCACCCCCGACGTGGTGGCGGTCGGCTCCCACGACACCGCCTCGGCGGTGGTGGGCGTGCCGGCGGCGGGGGAGCACTTCGCCTACGTCTCCTGCGGCACCTGGTCGCTGGTCGGCGTCGAGCTCGACGCCCCGGTGCTCACCGAGGCGAGCCGGCAGGCCAACTTCACCAACGAATCCGGCGTCAACGGGACGATCCGCTACCTGCGCAACGTCATGGGCCTGTGGCTGCTGCAGGAATCGCTGCGCACCTGGGGCGCCACCGATCTGCCCGACCTGCTGCGCCGGGCGGCCCGGGAGCCGGCCTTCCGCTCGGTCGTGGACCCCGACGACCCGCGGTTCCTGCCGCCCGGCGACATGCCCACCCGCATCGCCGACGCCTGCGGCCACGCCGGCGAACCGGTACCCGCCACCCCCGCCGCGACCGTCCGCTGCATCGTCGACAGCCTGGCCCTGGCTCACCGCCGCGCCGTACGCCAGGCGCAGCAGCTGTCCGGCCGGCACGTCGACGCCGTGCACGTCGTCGGCGGCGGCGCCCGCAACGAACTGCTGTGCCAGTTGACCGCGGACGCCTGCGGACTACCGGTGTTCGCCGGGCCGGTCGAGGCCACCGCGCTCGGTAACATCCTGGTGCAGGCCCGTGCCGCCGGCGCCGTCAGCGGCGATCTGGCGGCCCTGCGGTCCGTGCTGCGCGACACTCAGCGCATCGTGCGGTACGAACCGCGCGGCGACGAGGCGGCCTGGCGGGCCGCCGAGGACCGGATGGGCGGTTGAGGATGCGGATCGCGCTGTTCGTCACCTGCCTCGCCGACACGCTCTTTCCCGAGGCGGCGAAGGCGACGGTGCGGCTGTTGGAGCGCCTCGGCCACGAGGTGGTCTTCCCGGCGGACCAGACCTGTTGCGGGCAGATGCACGTCAACACCGGTTACCCGGACGACGCGCTGCGGCTGGTCCGCCGGCACGTCCGGGTCTTCGCCCCGTACGACGTGGTGGTCGCCCCCTCCGGTTCCTGCGTCGGCTCGGTCCGGCACCAGCACGCGATGGTGGCCCGCCGGGCGGGGGACGAGCGGCTGGCCAGCCGGGCGGAAGAGGTCGCCCGGCGCACGTACGAGCTGTCGGAGCTGCTGGTGGACGTGCTCGGGGTGGCCGACGTGGGGGCGTACTTCCCGCACCGGGTGACCTACCACCCGACGTGCCATTCGCTGCGGATGCTCCGGGTGGCGGACAAGCCGCTGCGCCTGCTGCGGGAGGTCCGTGGCCTGGAGCTGGTGGAGCTGCCGCAGGCGGAGCAGTGCTGCGGGTTCGGTGGCACGTTCGCGGTGAAGAACGCGGACACCTCCACGGCGATGCTGGCGGACAAGATGCGCAACGTCCTCGCCACCCGTGCGGAGATGTGCACGGCGGGGGACTCGTCGTGTCTGATGCACATCGGCGGTGGGCTGTCCCGGCTCAGGGCCGGCGTGCGGACCGTGCACCTGGCGGAGATCCTGGCCAGCACCGAGGGGGCCGAGACCGCGGGGGAGCGGGACCGGTTGGAGGTGGGGTCGTGACGCGGACGTTCCTGGGTATGCCGGCCACCGCCCCGCGCGGGGTGGGCAATCTGCGCGGTGAGGAGTCCTTCCCGGCGGCGGCCCGCCGGGCGCTGGGGGACGCGCAGTTGCGCCGGAACCTGCGGCATGCCACCACCACGATCCGCGCCAAGTCGGCAGCGGTGATCGGCGAGCTGCCCGACTGGGCGCAGCTGCGCGCCGCCGGCTCCGCGATCAAGACCGACGTCATGGCCCGCCTGCCGGAACTGCTCGAGCAGCTCGAAGCCGCGGTCACCGCGGCCGGCGGCACCGTGCACTGGGCCGCCGACGCGTTGGAAGCCAACCGCATCGTGACCGGCCTGGTCCGGGCCACCGGCGCGCAGCGGGTCATGAAGGTCAAGTCGATGGCCACCCAGGAGATCGGCCTGAACGAGGCCCTCGAGGCCGCCGGGATCGAACCGGTGGAGACCGACCTGGCGGAGCTGATCGTGCAGCTCGGCCGGGACCGGCCCAGCCACATCCTGGTCCCGGCGATCCACCGCAACCGGGCGGAGATCCGGGAGATCTTCCTGCGCGAGATGCCCGGCGTCGACCCCGCCCTCACCGACGAGCCGGCCGTCCTGGCCGCCGCGGCGCGCCGGCACCTGCGCGAGACCTTCCTCAGCACCCGGGTGGCCGTCTCCGGGGCGAACTTCGCCGTCGCGGAGACCGGCACCCTGGCGGTGGTCGAGTCGGAGGGCAACGGCCGGATGTGCCTCACCCTGCCGGAGACCCTGATCACCGTGATGGGCGTCGAGAAGGTCATCCCCACCTGGGCGGACCTAGAGGTGTTCCTGCAGTTGCTGCCCCGGGCGTCGACCGGGGAGCGGATGAACCCGTACACGTCGATGTGGACCGGGGTCACCCCCGGGGACGGGCCGCAGCAGGTGCACCTGGTGCTGCTGGACAACGGCCGCAGCGCGGTGCTCGCCGACGCCGTCGGCCGGCAGGCGCTGCACTGCATCCGCTGCTCCGCCTGCCTCAATGTGTGCCCCGTGTACGAGCGCACCGGCGGGCACGCCTACGGGTCGGTCTATCCGGGGCCGATCGGGGCGGTGCTGTCCCCGCAGCTCACCGGGGTGCCGGACAACGCCTCCCTGCCGTACGCGTCGTCGCTCTGCGGCGCCTGCTACGACGCCTGCCCCGTGATGATCAACATTCCGGAGCTGCTGGTGCACCTGCGCGGCCAAGCCCCCCACCCGGCCGGCGAGAAGGCCGCGATGGGCGCCGCCGCGTACACCATGGACCATCCCCGGCTGTACGCGGCCGCGCAGCTCGCCGCGGGCCTGGCCCGGCTCGCCGGCCCCGCCCTGCCCCCGCCGCTGAACGGCTGGACCGCCAGCCGTGACCTGCCGGCTGCGCCACCGCAGACCTTCCGCCAGTGGTGGGCCGAGCGGTGACCGCACGTGACCTCATCCTCGGCCGGCTCCGGGTCGCCCGCGGTGAGCCGCCGGCGGACCCGGCCGCGGTACCCCGGGACTACCGGCCGGCCGGCGCCGTCGCCGTCGACCTCGACCTGCTGGTGCACCGGCTCACCGACTACCGGGCCACCGTGCACCGGTGCGCGGACGCCGACGTCGCGCAGGTCGTCGACGAGGTGCTCGGTGGCCGGCGCGTCGTGGTCCCGCCCGGGCTGCCCCGGCACTGGCTGCCCGCCACCGTCGCCGCGGTGACCGACGAGAACCTCACCGCGGCGCAGATCGCCGCCGTGGACGGGGTGGTCACCGCCGCGGCCGTGGCCGTCGCCGAAACCGGCACCATCGTGCTCGACGGCGCCCCGGATCAGGGCCGGCGGGTCATCAGCCTGCTGCCCGACGTGCACGTGTGTGTGCTGCGGGCCGACCAGGTCGTCGCCACGGTGCCGGACGCCGTGGCCCGGGTCGACCCGCGTCGCCCGCTGACCTGGATCAGCGGACCCTCGGCCACCAGCGACATCGAACTCAACCGGGTGGAGGGCGTCCATGGCCCTCGACATCTGCACGTGGTCGTCGTCTCGGCTGGTGCGGCGCAACACGGGTGACGGGGCCGCCGCGTCACCGGTCCCGGCTACCCGCCCTGGGCTGCCCGGCGTCGCGGTCGATCCGCAGTTCCCGCTCCAGGTCGGCCACCAGCGCCCGTAGGTCGTCGAGCCGCTGGCTGATCATGATCCGGTCGATCTCGTCCGGTACGCCGTCGCGGTCCTCGTCCACCGCCATCCGTTCGGTCATCTCCAGCCGGCGAGCCTCCTCCATCGAGTTGACGATCACCGCGATGAGGATGTTCACCAGCAGGTTGACGGTGATGAGCACGAAGCTGACGTAGTAGACGAGGGTCCACGGCGACAGCGCCATGCCCTGCTCGATCAGGTCGGGCAGCGTCTCCAGGGACAGCAGCACGAACAGGGTCAGCGCGGCCCGCCCGATCGTGCCGTAGTCGTCGGGATACGCCTCTTTGAAGATGAGCCACCCGGCCATGCCGTACACGTACAGGGTCACCAGGGCGAGGGCGAGGAACCCACCGACCCCGGGAAGGCTGCGCAGCAGCGCCGTCACGATGGTGCGCAGCCCCGGCGAGAAGCGCACCAGCCGCACCACCCGGGCGATGCGGATCACCCGCAGCCCAGCCGACTCGCCGTGCAGGCCGGGGATGAACGCCGCCGCGGTCACCACGAAGTCGAAGACGTTCCACCCGCGCCGGAAGAAGTCCTGGGGCCGACGACCGTGCGCCAGCAGCCGGATGGCGATCTCGACGATGAACACCGTGCGGAAGAACCACTCCAATGCCCGCAGCAGTGTCCCGAGCGACCCCGGGTGCGGGTAGGTCTCGACGCCGAGTACCACCGCGTTCGCCCCGATGACGACGACGATCGCCACCTCGAACCAGCGTGAACCCTCGACGCGGGCACACCACCGGGCCAGCCGCGACCGGCGCGACGCGGACGCCGGCGGGACAGCCCGCTGCCCGGGTACGGGCAGCCCGCTCACCACGGCGCCCTCGCCGCGCCCGCTCCGGCCGCTGCCACGACGGACCGCCAGGCGGCCGCACTGCCCTTCCTTTCGGACGGCACGTCGGGCGACCGGCGACGTGCCGCGGTGTCGGCGAGGCGCGGCGTAAAGATCACCGACCCAGCGTACGAGGACCGACGCCGCGCCTCGACCCGGCTACGGTCCGCCCAGACCGAAGCCGACGCCGATCGCCTGCGGTCACCGCAGTTTCGGGTCGAGGGCTTCGCGGACCGTCTCGCCGAGCATCACGAAGCTGAGTACGGCGGTGACGAGGAACGCGGCGGGGAAGAGGAGCAGGTAGGGCGAGACCCGGATGTAGTTCTGCGCCTCACTGATCATGATGCCCCAGGACACGACCGGGGTCTTCAGGCCGATGCCCAGGAAGGACAGGGTCGCCTCGGCGCCGATGAAGGAGCCGATCATGATCGTCCCGTACACCAGCAGCGGTGCGACGCAGTTCGGCAGCAGGTGCTTGAGGACGATTCGGCCGGTGCCGGCACCCAGGGCCCGCGCGGCCAGGATGTAGTCGGCCTCCTTGGTGGCCAGCACGGAGGAGCGCATCAACCGCATCACCACCGGCCACAACAGGACCACGAGCGAGACGATGACCAGGCCCATGATCTGCGCCTCGCTGTTGTCCGTGCCCGAGCCGTTGAAGGTGGTCAGGATGACGATGGCGCCGAGCATGAACGGCAGGCCGAAGAAGACGTCCGCGATGCGGGAGAGCAGACTGTCGACCCAGCCGCCGCGGTAACCGGCGACCATGCCCATCGCGCCGCCGATGAGTAGCGTGCCGATGGTGGAGAGCAGTGCCACCAGGATGGAGGCCCGGGCGCCATAGATGGTGCGGGCGTAGACGTCGCGCCCCTGTACGTCGTAGCCGAACCAGGCGGACGCCGAGGGTTCGACGCGGCTGTGTGCCAGGTCGCCGTTGACCGGGTCGCCGGAGGTGAACAGCCAGGGGAAGGCCGCCATCAGCACGAAGACCAGGATCAACGTGGCGGAGATCCAGAACAGTGGCTTGCGGCGCAGGTCCCGCCACGCGTCACCCAGCAGGCCACGTGGCTGCTGCTGTCGCGCGGATTCCGGCGGGCCGGCGGCGGTCGGTGTCCCGGTCTCGCTCGGCTGCTCGGGACGCGGGGTGCTGACCAGCGAGGCACTCGGGTCACTCATCGCGAATCCTCCGGTCCAGGCCGGTGGCGTGCCGCTACACCGGCAGGTCGTCGAGAACAGCCGAGCCTCAGGAATCGACCACGATGCCCACACGGTAACGGCGTAGTGGACGCTGCGCATCGGACGAACGTTTGACAACCATCAGCAGTGGGCAGCGGCGAGTCGGGCAGCGCGTTCATCACCGCCACCGCCATCGGTGGACCGGCCCGCCCCCGCCGACTTCGCCGCCCGCAACACGGGCGCGTTCAGCCCGGCACCGGTCAACCAGTCCGCCGGGACCGTTTCCTATCCGCGGCGCGACGGTTGACCGGCCGACCGGTCAGCGGCGGCTTCGCCGCTGACCGTACAGCTGCAGCGCGTTGCAGACGTCGACGACGCCGGGAACCTCCCACGCCAGCTCGCCGGCCGCCCGGCGGGTCTCCACGTTGGCCACCATCCCGGCAAGGATCACCACCCGGTTCTGCACCGTGATGGTGATCTGCTGGCGCCGGGTGATCCAGTCGATGCTCAGCCGCTGCGCCACCAGAGCCGCGAGGCGGAGATCCTCGCTCTCCTGCGCCGACTCCTCGTTCGTCGGCCGGGACGGGTTGTCGTCGGGGAACGGCGGAAATGCCCAGGGCATCACCATGGCGACTCCTTGACTGTCGATGGCGCAACTGCCTCGCGGCCCACCGGCGCCGTGCCGGCCGACGCGGGGTCGGCCAGGTCGCGCAGGGCGGCCGCCCGGCTCTCGTAGAGCGGAAAGACGTCGTCCAGCCGCATGGTGTGCAGCACCGTGAGGACGAACCGGGTGGGCGCCACCAGACACAGCACCGCGGCCCGCTGCCTGGCCTCCTGGTGCGCCCGGACCAGCAGACCGAGCCCGGCCGGGTCGACCACCTCCACCTCGCTGAGGTCCACGAGGACGTGGTCACCGAGGTGGATCGCCTCCGCCAGCGCCCGGCGCACCGCCTCGGCCGGATCGGCGTCCCGTGCAGCGGGTGCGGCAGCGACCTCGTCGAGGTAGTCGATGCCCAGGCCGGCCGTCGACCTGCCGGCACCGTTCGCGCCGCCCAGCTCGGCAGCGAGGGTGCAGCGGGGGCAGTGGTGCGGGCCGGAGGCGAAGGGCGAGCCGACCCAGCCGTTGTCGAACACCAGCGTCCAGACGACCTCCGCGTCGGGCAGGACACTTGCCGCCGCGGTGACGGTGTCACCGCAGCCGTCGCAGATCAGAGTCATCAGGTGATCGGCCGGTACGACCGTCATAACCCATCCTCTCGTTCTCTCCGCTCGCCGGCGGCGCTGGAGGGCGGCGGCGCCGGAGCGGACGTGCGGAACAGCGGTGCGTACCCGTCACGCCGCGACTGCCGCTCGGCCGTGACCACGGCGAGGACCACCGCGACACCTGCGAAGCCCGACTGCGCGACCAGCCGCAGGACCGTGAGTTCGGCCAGGTCGGCGCCGAGGAGGCGGATGACGACCGAACCGAGCAGCGCGGCGGCCACGCCGAGTGCGACCGTCAGCCAGACCGGCGCCACCTTGCGCCCCGGCACGAGCAGGCGACCGGCCAGGCCGACGGCGAGCCCGATGGTGAGTGCGCTGATGAGCGCGCTGCCACTCACTGCTGCCTCCTCGCCGGGCGCACGCCGGCCTCAGGAACGTACGGTGACCGTCGCTCGTCCTTGAGCGCCCGGAACCCCCGCCGGACGCTGCGCGGGCGGGGCCTGGTCGACCACACCCGAGCGGGACCGCCCGGGCGGATCCAGGATCGGCAGGACCTGGTCCAGCCGGGCCGTTTCCAGGATTCGACGGATGCGCGGGTTGGGGCTGCGCAGCTTGACCGCGCCCTGTCGACGGAGCATGCGCCGGTGCACGTCGAGCAGCAGTCCGATGCCCGCGGCGTCGATGTGCCGGCACCCCGACAGGTGGATCACCACCTCGGCGGGTCGCAGGGACAGGATTCGATCGAGGACGTGACTGACCTCGGAGAGGCGCGCCAGATCCAGTTCCTCGGTGATCTCCACCTCGACCAGCGGCACGGCGCATTCCGGCGGAGGCGGTTGCGGCCCGGTCATGTCTCCTGCTTTCGTGCGCGTTGTCCGGCTGGTTCACCAGCCTGTGCGGCGACCTTGGAGGGGAGCCCGCAGTTTCATGACAGTTGTGTGACAAAACCCGGGAACGGCTGACACGGTTGGGCCACGGCCACCGGTCCATGGATGATGCCCGTATGACGGCCGTACTGGTGATCGAGGACGACGACCGGATCCGGCTCGCGCTGCTGCTCGCCCTGGAGGAGGAGGGCTACACCGCGCACGGCGCGGCGACCGCGGAGGAGGGACTGCGGCGGCAGCGGGAGAACCCGGCCGACAACGTGCTCGTGGACCTGATGCTGCCGGGGCTCGACGGCTTCGAGTGCATCCGGCAGATGCGCCGCGACGACGACGTGCCCATCGTGGTCGTGAGCGCCCGGGACGACACCCACGACATCGTCGCCGCGCTGGAGGCAGGCGCCGACGACTACCTGGTGAAGCCGGTGGCGATCAAGGAACTGTCGGCCCGGCTGCGGGCGCTGCGGCGGCGGGGACGGGCGCTCGTGGCGCCGGTCCCCGCGCAGGTCTTCGGTGACCTGGAGATCAGCCCGGACGCCGGCGAGGTACGCCGGGCCGGCCAGCGGGTGGCGGTGACCCGCACCGAGTTCCGGTTGCTCTGCGAACTGGCCGAGCACGCCGGTCGGGTGTTGTCCCGGCAGCAGTTGCTGCAACGGGTCTGGGGATACGACACGGGCGACGAGCGGCTGGTCGACGTGCACGTGGGTCGGCTACGGCAGAAGATCGAGGCCGACCCGGCGAACCCGCGGCACCTGGTCACGCTGCGTGGCCTTGGCTACAAACTTCAGCGATGACCCGGCTCGGACTCCGCGCCCGGGTCACCGCCGCCTTCGCGGTCGGCGCGTCGCTGCTCGCGGCGTCGATGGCGTTGTTCTCCTACGACCTGACCCGCCGGTCGCTGCTGGACGAGCGGGAACGGGCGGCGGTGCGGGCGGCCTACTTCGACGCGGCCGTGGTGCGGACCGGGCTGGACACCGACGCCCCCGACGTGGTGGAGGTGCTGCGCTCCCTGGACACCGGCAGCATCCGCCGCCCGCTGCTGCACTTCAACGGCCGCTGGTACGGCCGCTCGGCGGACATCGGCGCGAGTTCGGTCCCCGGCGAGTTGCAGCAGCTGGTCCGCTCCGGGGAGGCGGGCGTGCAGCGGGTACGCCTCGACGGGCAGCCCACCCTGCTCGTCGGAGTTCCCTTGTCGGCGTCCACCGGCTACTACGAGCTCACGTCGCTGCGCGAGGTGGAGCAGACCTTCCAGGTGATGGCGTTGACCCTCACCGCGGTCGGCATCATGGTCGCCGGCGCCGGCGCCGCCCTCGGCTGGTACGCCACCCGCCACAGCGTGCGCCCGTTGACCGCCGTCGCGGACGTCGCCGAGCGGATCGCCGCCGGTGACTTCACCACCCGCCTCGACCCCACCACCGACCCGGACCTGACCCGGCTCTCCACCTCGTTCAACGACATGGTCGACCAGCTGGTCCGGCGGATCGAGCGGGACCGCCGGTTCGCCGCCGACGTGAGCCACGAACTGCGGTCGCCGCTGCAGACCCTGGCCGCCGCCGCGGACGTGCTCACCCGCCGCCGCGACCACCACGACGAGCGCACCGCCACCGCGGCCGGCCTGGTCGCCGACGAGGTCGCGCGCTTCCAGCGCCTGGTGGACGACCTGATGCAGCTGGCCCGCACCGAACGGCCCGCGCAGCGCGAGACCGTCGACCTGGCGGCCCTGGCCGGGGAGGCGTGCCGCAGCCGCTCCCTGCCCGGCGACCTGGTCCGCATCCCGCCCGGCACACCGAGCCGCTGGCTGGTCGATCGGCGCCGGGTTGAGCAGATCCTGCTGAACCTGCTGGACAACGCTGTCCGCTACGGGGGCGGCCCGGTCGCCGTGCACCTGCGGGTGCAGGACGGCGCCGGGGTCATCGAGGTCGACGACGAAGGCCCCGGCGTGCCGGTGCAGGACCGCGAGATCATCTTTGACCGCTTCGTCCGCGGCCGCGCCGCCCACGCCCGGGCGGACACCAACGGCACGGGTCTCGGCCTGGCACTTGTCGCCCAGCACACCGCCGCGCACGGCGGCCGGGCGAGCGTGACGGACCGGCCGGGCGGCGGCGCCCGGTTCCGGGTGGAGCTGCCCGGGAGCCTGCCGTGAGCCGGGCGTCGCGAGCCCTGCTGCTCGTCGTGGTCCTGCTCGCCGGGTGCGGGGTGCCCATCGACGAGTCCCCCCGGCCGGTGCAGGCACCGCGCGGACGGCTGCCGGCACCGGTGACCGGCACCCCGACCGGATCGGTGGGCCGGGTGGACGAGACGCTCTGCTTCGTCCGCGACGACCGGCTGTACCCGATGGTGCGCCGGATCGACGCGCTTCCCCCGGTCGACGTCCACCTGCAGCACCTGCTCGCCGGGCCGTCGAGCACGGAACGGGACAGCGGAGTGACCAGCGCCCTGCCAGGCACGGTCGTGGTGGCCGGGGCCCGGGTGAACGGCCGACTCGTCGAGGTCGACATCCAGGAAGCCGTCGACGAGACGGGTCGGAGCGACGAGATCCTCGCCTTCGGTCAGATCGTCTGCACGCTCACCAGGCGGCAGGACGTGGACGGGGTGTCCTTCCAGCGGGCCGGGCGGCCGTTGGACGTGCCCCGCGCGGACGGTTCCCTGTCCCGACAGCCGCTCACCGCCGCCGACTACCTGCCGCTGACCCGGCAGCGGTGACCCGCGCCGGGACGACCCGACCGGCGGAGCTGGCGGCCGATCGGCCGACCGCCTGCCGGGCGGACGGTGGCGGCGGACCGGCGGCACGGGGACGGTGTGGGTACCCGAACCGCCGCTGTGCTGAGGATCACGATGGCGGTGTCGCCCCGGAACCCGGCGGGACACGGGCGCGTCTATGGTCGTCCCGCCCGCCCTCCGCCCCGCGTCATCGGCCGCGAGCGGAGACCTGAGGCGCCGGTGCCGGCGGTGGCCCGCGGCCGCGCGCACCCCCGGCCGGGCCTGCCTCCGGCGCCGGGTCGAGGTTGCCGGTGCGCTGCGAACAGCGCTCTGACCAGCGCGGTCTGCCACCGATGCGCGGTTGCGCCGGACGGCACGACAAGGCCCGGCATCGATGTCGCACAGCCGGCGCGGAGCGCGGTACGGCGGACGGCTGTGGGTCCGCCTCGGTGCGGTGCCGGCCTGAGGTGGGGCGTCCAGACCCGGGGGCGCGGCGACGCGCAGGGCGTGGGCTTGTCGGCGACCGGCGCTGACCGGGCCAACCAGTGTGGGTGGTCACGGAGAATCCGAGCGCGAATTGTCGCCCGCAGTCGCTACTGTGCCAGCGGACGTCGCCCCTCCTCGTGACTTCCCGTGCTCGCCAGCGCGGTGCCGCCACCGCCCCCGATCAACACGAACCCAGGAGACTGTTAGTGACCCAGCAACCCGCCGCGACATCGGACAAGCTCGACGCCGCGGTTCTCACGGTGGCGGGAGTCGTCGTTCTCGGTGCGATCATGTCGATCCTCGACGTCACCGTCGTCAGCGTGGCGCTGCCGACGTTCCAGAACGAGTTCGACGCCACCTACGCCCGAGTCGCGTGGACCATGACCGCCTACACGCTCGCGCTGGCCACGGTGATCCCGCTCAGCGGGTGGGCCGCCGACCGGTTCGGCACCAAGCGCCTCTACATGATCGCGCTGGCGCTGTTCACGATCGGGTCCGGACTGTGCGCCACCGCCGACTCGATCACCCAGCTGATCACCTACCGCGTCCTCCAGGGGCTCGGCGGCGGCATGCTCATGCCGCTGGGCATGACGATCATGACGAAGGCCGCCGGTCCGCACCGGATCGGCCGCCTGATGGCCGTCCTCGGCATCCCGATGCTGCTCGGGCCGATCGGCGGTCCGATCCTCGGCGGCTGGCTGATCGACACGGCGAGCTGGCACTGGATCTTCCTGATCAACCTGCCGATCGGCGCCATCGCGCTCGTCTACGCGCAGCTGGCCCTGCCGAAGGACAACCCCGAGCCGTCCGAGTCGTTCGACTTCATCGGCATGCTGATGCTCTCCCCGGGCCTCGCCCTGTTCCTCTACGGCATCTCCTCGCTGCCCGAAGCCGGCACGATCGCCGAGACCAAGGTGTGGGCGCCGATGCTGGTCGGCGCCGCGCTCGTGGTGGGCTTCATCATCTACTCGTTCAAGCCCCGGCACCCGCTGCTCGACCTGCGGCTGTTCGCCAACCGCAACCTGACCATCGCATCGGTGACCATGTTCGTGTTCATCATCGCGTTCATGGGCGCCGGCCTGCTGTTCCCGAGCTACTTCCTGCAGATCCGCGGTGAGTCGACGCTGACCGCCGGGCTGCTGATGGCGCCGCAGGGCATCGGCGCGATGCTCACCATGCCGATCGCCGGGATGCTGGCCGACCGGGTGCCCGTCGGCCGCACCGTGCCGTTCGCGCTGGTGCTCATCGCCGCCGGGTTCTTCACCTTCACCCAGGTCGACCCGCACACCTCGTACTGGCTGCTCTGCGGTTCGCTGTTCGTGATGGGTCTGGGCATGGGTGGCACGATGATGCCGATCATGACCTCGGCGTTGAAGACCCTGCACGCGCAGGAGGTGGCCCGCGGCTCCACGCTGGTCAACATCCTCCAGCAGATCGGCGGGTCCGTGGGTGCCGCGGTGATGTCGGTGATCCTCACCAGCGAGCTGAACGGCTCCCAGCCGATCCCCGGTGCGGTGGACCCCACCAGCGGCAAGCCGATCACCGAGTCCGGGCTGGCCATCGCGGCGCAGCTGCAGCCGGAGCTCCTCCGGCAGTTCCCGGTGCCCGCGCAGCTCATCGAGCGCGGGCTGGACTTCGCCGCCAGCTCCTTCGGCACCACATTCTGGGTCGGGTTCGCGCTCGTGCTGACCACATTCATCCCGGCCGCGTTCCTGCCTCGCCGGCGCAAGCCGTCGCAGCCGCTCGACGGGCAGCAGCCGGAGCAGACGCCGACGCCGGTCGTCATCCACTGATCCGCCGTCGGGCCGCCCGGCGCCCCCGGGTGGACCGACGGTCGGGCCCGATCCACGCTGCGGCCGGGGCTGCCAGGGATTCCTGGCAGCCCCGGCCGTCTCACTGTGCGGCTGCCGGCGGACTCCGGCACGGCTCGGCCCCCGGCGGCTCGAGGCGATGGTGGCGTGCCCGGTGGCGTGGGGCCCAGCACTGACCGACGGCGCATGGTCGCACCAGCCCGCTGATCGTGGCCGGGACGGATCCGCCTACCCGATCCCGCCGTCGCGCTCAGCCGGCCGACGACCTGCCGAGCCGGGCGGCCGCGAACTGCACCACCGGCACAAGGAAGATCAGCAGCAGCCCGGCGGTCGGCGAGACGACCGCGACCAGAGTCGCCACCGCGAAGACTACGGACAGCGCCACGGGCGGCAGCAGTGCCGGAGCCGTTTCCGGGCCCGGCGACGTACGCAGCTGGGGGCGGCGGCCGATCCACCAGCTCTGCGCGAGCGCGAGGAGGCTGATGGCCAACATGTTGGCGACATAGAAGGCCGCGGAGTCGGCGCGCAGGTGGGTCTCCACGAACAGCCGCGCGGTGGGAAACGGCAGGAAGACCACCAGCATGATCCAGATCGAGTTCAGCACGACGAGGACCTCGTCGTAGTCGACGAGCCGTTCGTACAGTTGCCGGTGAGTTCGCCAGAACAACGCGATGACCAGGAACGACACGGCGAAGGACAGAATGTCGCCCAGGTGTTGGTGGACCAGGTCGGCCACCGACTGCCGGGCGCTGCTCTGGTCGGCGAAGTCGACGAGGGGGAGCGCCAGCAGGGTCAGGGCGATCGCCACGGCCGCGTCGGTGAACGCGATGACCCGTTGCAGGGTACTCCGGCGTTGATCGCCGTCCACGGGCTGCCGTCGACCGGCTGGCTCCTGATGCATGCCCTGATTCTGGCGAATCAGGCCGATTCTTCGGGCCGGCCTCGACGAACCCGGCGGCGTGCTCCGGAACCGCGTCGGCAGCCGTGGTCGACGACCACGGTCGCGACTCGGAAACGGGCCCGCCGATTACCGGTCCGGCCGGGCGGTGGACGGGGGAGCGGCTCAGCCCTGGCCGGCGGCCTGGGCCCGGGCGGCCCGGCGGATGTCGAGCAGGTGGTGTTCGCCCTCGTGGATCGTGTGCTGGCCGAGCCAGAGCAGCGTCCGGGCCTGCGGCTGCGGCCAGGGGTAGCCGCCCGTGCGGGCCAGCTCCGACGGACCGAGCACGCCGAACCGGGCGGCCAGGTCGTCGGCCGCCGCAGCCAACTCGTCGAGCACCACCGCCGGGTCCTGCTCGTTGTACGCGTCGGCGACAGCGCGCTCGTCCCGCCCCATCGGCGTGAACTCCGGCGCCTCGACGGTGAGCCAGCGCCAGTCGCTCACCCTGGACGCGGAGCACGTCCGCACGTGGCAGGTGTACTCCAGCGGCGACCACACCCCCCGGGGCGGGCCGCCGGCGCAGGTCCGGCACCTCGCTCAGCGCGGCCGCGTACCGCGCTCGCCACTCGCGCAGCAGTCCCGGCAGCTCCGGGGCGGCCACGCTCGCGTAGACGAATGTGCACTCGTCGCACCGATCCACCGGCCCAGCGTAACGGCGTCTCCCGCCACGCAGTGGGGTGCGAGCGTGCGGGGAACGTCCGGCCAGCGCGCCATCGGCAAATGGCGGACGGCGCCGCCTTCCCCCCATGCCCGGCGGCGCGTGCGTAAGGTGAGGTGACCGCCTGCGCCGGAAGCGTGTCGACCGGCCCTTCCGAGCTTGCCGGGCGGACGGACATCCGCACCGCACCCAGTAGTCAGGACGGAAGGATCACCGTGACCGCCACCGAATGGACCACCGAGGCCAAGGGCGCCGGCCAGTACGCGGAAGTGAACGGCATCAACCTCTACTACGAGACGCACGGGTCCGGGCGACCGCTGATCCTGCTGCACGGCGGTCTGGGGTCGGGCGAGATGTTCGGAGCCGCCCTGCCCGTGCTGGCCGCGCGCCATCAGGTCATCACCGTCGACCTGCAGGGGCACGGGCGGACCGCCGACATCGACCGGCCCATCGACATCTGGTTCATGGCCGACGACATCGCGGCGCTCATCGACCACCTCGGGCTGGACAAGCCGGACCTGGTCGGCTACTCGCTCGGCGGTGGGGTGGCGTTGCGTGCCGCAGCCCGGTACCCGGGCAAGGTGGGCCGGATCGTCGCCGCCTCGGCGCACATCCGGTCCGACGCGATCTACCCGGAGATGCGGGCACAGCAGGGACAGGTGAGCGCCGCCGCCGCTGAGTTCATGAAGGACACGCCGATGTACCAGCTCTACCAGCGGGTGGCGCCGCGCCCCGAGGACTTCCCCCGGCTACTGGACAAGATCGGCGAGGCCATGGCGCAGGACTTCGACCTCACCGAGGACGTCCGCGGCCTCCAGGTGCCGACGATGATCGTCGCCGCCGATGCCGACATGGCGCCGCCGAGCCACTACGTCGAGGTCTTCAAGCTGCTCGACGGCGGTCTGCGCGACGGCGGGTGGATGGGGGAAGGCCGGCCGAAGGGCGGGCACGCTCTCGCGATCCTGCCCGGTCTGACCCACTACAACATCTTCAGCTCGCCGTTGTTCGCCGAGGCTGCCCTCGCCTTCCTCGACGATCAGCAACGCTGAGGGAGGAAAGGCGCGGCCGCGAGGTCGGGCGCCACCGCGTTGTCGATGTGAGCGAGCGCCCTCACGATCGGGTGGTGTTGGCCCGCTCGCCCGCCGGGGCGCGGCGGTGGGCGGGCACCACCATCGGTCGCCGTCCGGCCGCGCATCGCGGACCAGCAGGTCAGCGTTCCGCCACCGCCGCGCGGTACCGCTTGATCCACTGTCGGTTCAGGTCGTCGGCCTGCCGGTGATGCTGGGCAGTGATGGAGCGTCCGGCCTCCGGAAGGTCGAGGCCGAGAAAGCCGAGGATGCCGCGTGTGATGGCGACCATGTCCCGGTCCAGGTCCTCGTAGCGCACGACGTGCGGTCGGATTCCCCACGAGGCGAACCACGCTTCCCAGGCCGCGTTGTGCTGCCGGATCACGGTGAGGTAGTGCGTGATCCCGTCCGCGTCGAAGTGGGGTGGGGCGCCGGTGCCGGTGTTGCCGCTGATCTCTCCGTTCCCGCCCTTGAACCAGGTGCCGGTCTGCTCGGCGCGTAGCCAGGACACCGCCTGTGCCAGGACGTCATCCCGTCGTAGGAAGACGAAACGGGTGCGGCCGAATGCCCGGTCGAGCAGCGTGACCGGGCTGGCGTGAAGGCCGGGATACGCCGCTGCGAGCTTGTCGACCAGTTCGTCCAGCGTCCCCCACATGAGTTTCGCGCCGAACACGCCGTTGTCCGTCCGACCCGCGGCGAGCGCGGCCCGCACGTAGTCCGCGTAGTCGAAGCGGCCCTCCGCGGTGCGGGGAATCCCCCACCGGTCGGCCCACAGCAGCTCGTCGGGCGAGCGGAAGTAGGCCTGGGGGTGACCGGCGACGCCCGTGGACGCGAGCAACCCCAGCAGAAGGGAGCTGCCGGTGCGAGGGGTCGCGCACACGAAGTACGAGTCGACACCGTCGGCGCGGTCCGTGAGCATGACCGTAGGCAACCGCACTGCCCGCCAACCGGCAACTGAATTGCGTACCAGCGGTGTCAGGTGCCGTCAGGTGCGAGCTTCTTCTCGAACCAGTGGTGGGCGTAGTGCTCCGTGTTGTAGGGCTCGATCTCACGGTAGCCGGCGGCGCGGTAGAGCGCGATCGCCTCGGTGAGGTTGCGATTGGTGTCGAGCCGGACGGCGGTCCAGCCGCGCTCGGCGGCATAGCGTTCCAGTTCGCCCAGTATCCGCCGGCCGAGCCCGAGCCCACGCACCGCGTCGGAGACCCAGACACGCTTGATCTCGGCGGGTGCGTCGCGATGGAGTTTCACCGCGCCGCAGCCGACGGGCTCGTCGTTGAGCGTGGCGAGCAGGAACACGCCGGCGGGTGGGACGAGCGCATCGTCGTGGACGGGGTTGCTCAGGGCCGGGTCGAAGCCGTCGTCGAACCGTCGCGCGACCTCTCGGGCGTAGGCCCGCACGCACGCCCGGGCGCGCGGGTCGCTCGGCGGGCATGGTGCGATGGCCACCATCGACGCGACGAGCAGCCGCTCGACCTCGGCCATCGCTGCGACGAGTCGCTGGCGGCGGTGCGCGGTGAGCGGCTCGAGGATGGTCCAGGCGAGCTCGTCGGAGCGTTTGTCGAGCTCTGTCCACTCGGCCTGGCCGGTCTCGGTGAGTGCGGCGGACCGTACCCGCCCGTCGCCGCCGATCTGGTCGGCCGGCCCCACGGTCACGAGCCCGTCGCCCTCGAGGGTGCGCAGGAGTCGGCTCAGGTAGCCCGAGTCCAGGCCGAGCCGCGCGCGCAGCGCGGCGACCTCGGTGCCGTCGGGGCCGATCTCCCACAGCAGGCGCGCCTGCGCGAGGGGACGTCCGCGGGCCATGTACTCGTCGTCGAGCGCCCCCACCCGCTGGGTCACCGTCCGGTTGAACCGCCGTACGGCGGCGATGAGCTCCGCATCCATATACCTGACCTTAGTCAGGTATCTCCGGCGTCGCCAACCTGAACCGTCAGACCTCGGGGAACTCGTCGACCATCGGGACCAGCGATGCCGCCGCTGGCGGCGTCGGCCGGTGGTGGCGGGCAGCGTGGCGTAGCCGCGCAGCACCAGGTCGGCGAGCAGCTCCGTGTCGGTCAGCCGGGCACCGGCAGTGTTGTCGTGCACGGCGACGAGCGCGCTGGGCAGGTCCTCCTGCGGGGCACGCCGGCGCTCCTCGCGAGCCGCGACACGCGGGCGCCGCGCTTGACAGCGGCTGATTTCGCGATGATGCTGCCCACTAGTCCTACTGTCGTAGGACAATAGAGAGGATCGTCTCGAGTGATCGAGTTCGTGCTGGACAGTCGGTCGAAGGTGAACACCTACCTGCAGCTGGTGCAGCAGGTGAAACAGGCGCTCCGGGTCGGCCTGCTGGCCCCGGGCGACCAGTTGCCGAAGGTGCGTGACGTCGCGCAGTCGTTGGCGATCAACCCGAACACGGTGCTCAAGGCGTACCGCGAACTGGAGATCGAGGGTCTGGTCGCCGGGCGGCCGGGGGTCGGCACGTTCGTCGAGCGGAGCCTGGCGGGCGCGTCCCTGCCCAACCAGGCGGAGCTGCGCGAGGACCTGGTGGCCTGGCTGCGCCGGGCACAGGCGGCCGGGCTCACGCCCGAGGACGTCATCGCCCTGGTGGAGACCACCCTGCGGGCCGCCCTCGCCAACGACACACCACAGAAGGAACCCGCGCGAGCGGAATGAGAGGACAGCGATGGACGTGGCTCTGGAGGCCGACCAGCTCGGCAAGAGGTACGGGAGCACCTGGGCGCTGCGGGACTGTTCGCTGCAGCTACCGACCGGGCGAATCGCCGCCCTGGTCGGCCCGAACGGGGCGGGCAAGAGCACCCTGCTGCACCTGGCCGTGGGCCTGCTCCGGCCGAACGCCGGGACGGTGCGGGTGTTCGGCGAATCGCCGTACGACAACACGAAGGTCCTGGCCGACATCGGGTTCGTCGCCCAGGACACCCCGCTGTACCGGGACTTCAGCGCGGCGGAACTGGTCACCGCCGGTGGGAAGCTGAACCGGCGGTGGGATGCGGCGCTGGCCCGCAACCGGCTGGCCCAGTTGGGCATCCCGCCCGACCGGCCGGTCGGCAAACTCTCCGGCGGGCAACGCGCCCAGGTGGCCCTCGCGCTCGCGTTGGCCAAGCGGCCCCGGCTGCTGCTGCTCGACGAGCCGGTCGCCAGCCTGGACCCGCTGGCCCGGCGGGAGTTCCTCCAGTCGCTGATGGGCAGCGTCGCCGACGCCGGCACCACCGTGCTGCTCCCCTCGCACCTGTTGGCGGACCTGGAGCGGGTCTGCGACTACCTGATCGTGCTGCACGGCGCCCGCGTGCAACTCGCCGGCGCGGCTGACGACCTGGTGGCCGGGCATCGGCAACTCGTCGGCCCCCGCCACGACGGCGCCCCGATCGGCGGCGTCGCGGCGGTCGTCCGGGCCAGCCACACCGACCGGCAGTCCACCCTGCTGGTCCGCACCGACGGGCCGATCAACGATCCCTCCTGGACGGTCCGGGACGTCGGCCTGGAGGACGTCATCCTCGCCTACCTGGCCGACGGCGATCCGGCTGCGAGCCACACCGAATGGGGGGTGCCGGCATGATCTGGCTGGCCTGGCGACAACACCGCAGACAAGCACTGTTCACCCTCCTCGGGTTCGCGGCGCTCGCCGCCCTGATGATCCCCATCGGCCTGTCGATGCGGCACACGTTCACCGACTTCGGGCTGCCGGACTGTGTCCGCCAGCTGGCCGACGCCGACGTCGCCCGGACGACCCGGGACTCCTGCGATGCGGCGTTCCGCCGCTTCGCCACCCGGTACGGCAGTTTGAACCTGGTGGCCGTCCTGCTGCTCGTCCTGCCGATGCTGGTCGGCCTGTTCTGGGGCGCCCCACTGGTCGCCCGCGAGGTGGAGCACGGCACCCACCGGTTCGCCTGGACCCAGGGGGTGGGTCGCACGCACTGGGCGCTGGTGAAGTTCGGTCTGGTCGGCGTGGCCACGGTCGTCCTCGCGGCCTGCTACGGACTGGGCATGTCATGGTGGGTCAGCCCGCTGACCCAGGCCGCGCACGAGGGTCGGATGGGCGTCATGGTCTTCGACCTGCAGGGGATCGTGCCGATCGGCTACACCCTCTTCGCCGTGGCGCTCGGCATCTTCGCCGGCACCGTGTGGCGCAAGATGCTGCCTGCCATGGGCGTCACCCTCGTCGGGTTCGTCGGCGTACGGGCGGCGGCGGCGATCCTGGCCAGGCCGCACTACCAGCCCGCCCGTACCCTCACCTTCCCGATCGAAGGGACGGCGGGGCCGAGGATCAGCCGGGGCGACTGGATCCTCGCCAGCGGCATCCGGGACGCCGACGGCAAGATGGTGCTGGCCGACTCCCAGATCGTCTGCCCGCCCGGCACGAAGGGACCGGATGGCAGGGCCTGCGGCGCCGAACTGGGACTCGGGCCGGGCGCCTACAACTGGCAGCTCTACCAGCCGGCCGACCGGTTCTGGCTGTTCCAGAGCATCGAGACGGGCATCTTCGTGGCCCTCGCTGTGGTCCTGCTCTATCTCGCCATCCGCATGATCCGCCGGATCGCCTGAGGCGCATCAGCGGTGATCGCCGGTCCCTGCGGGGTCCGGCGATCACGCGCGTCGGCGGGTGCCGGCCCTGACCGGCCATCGGTGGATCAGCCGCGTCCGGCCAGACCCCGGACAGCGACCAGCCCAGGCACCGCGACGCGGCCGAGCTCGTTGCCGGTGACGGGATCGTGCCAGCTCACGGCCCCGGTCTGGCCCACGTAGAGACGCTTGCCGTCGGGGCTCAGCACGAGGCCGGTGACCGGCTCGCGGACCGACCAGTCGGTGGCGGGGCGCAGTTGCTGGAGATCCACCCGCCGCACCACCGTGCCGGCGCCGAGGAACAGGCTCTCGCTGTCCGCGGCGGCGTGCCCGGTGCCGCTGCCGCTGGCCACGGTGGCCGTGCGGCGTACCGTCAGCTCCTCGGTGGAGATCTCCGCGACGGTGCCGGACGTGACGTCGGCGACGAAGAGCCGACCGCCTTGGGCGCTGATCGCCATGGCGTGGCCGCTCGCCGGCGCCTCCCCGAACGGGTGCGGCAGGTCCACGCAGTACGCCCACCGCTCGGTGAGGTTCAGCGTGTGGACGAACGCGTGTGCGTTGCCCGGCCGCCCGCTGACCAGGTCACGGGTGTGCTGGTGGCCGGGCTGGTGCGTGTAGAGGGTGTAGAGGGTTTGGCGGTCCGGCGCGAGCACGGCCTGGCGCCCGTCGCCGCGCATCTCCTCCTCGGCGCCGGGCGGGATCGCCGCCTTGTCCCGGGTGGTGAGCGGGCCGGGAGCCTTGGTGGCGAGATCGACGACGCGGACCCGGTACCGGTCGGGCGCCGCCGCCGGGAGCCACTCGAGGACGAAGAGTCCGGCTTGATCCCCGGTGAACGTCTCCGGCACGAAGTTGCCCCGTAGTTCAAGCTGGTGCCGCACCCCGGTGACGTCGGCGACCAGCACCGGCGTCATGTCCCGGCCGTCCGGGCGTCCCAGCGCCGCATTCACCGCATCCGAGGTGAGCGCCACCAGCGCGCCGTTCGCCGAGACAGCCTGCGGCAGCCAGCGCCCGGGCAGCCTGACCCGGTCCGACGTGCGGCCGGTGGCAGTGTCGATCCGCCAGAAGGCGGTGTCGGCGCCGTCGGGCGCGGTGGCGTAGATCGCTGACCCGTCGGCGGTGGCGACGGAGCGCGGGATCGACAGCCGGTCGGGGCCTCGGAGCACGCCGAGCGCGTCGTCCAGTTCGACAAGCAGGGCGTCGGGAAGCGACACGGCGGGCGCTGTGTTCCGCACCGGATCGCAGCCGACGAGCGTGGCGGCGCCGGTGCCGGCAAGGAGGGCCAGAACGGTGCGACGCGAGATCCTTGTCGTTGCCATCATGCCCGGATGACACCGGCGGAACCGCCGCAGTTCCACCCGGAGCGGGGATGGAACCCGCCCGGCGTGAGCGGTGTCATGAAGGGTGATCGGGGAGGTTGTCACTGGACGACGGAGAGCTTGTCACCCGCGCTCGGGCTGGTGACCTGGAGGCGTACGAACTCCTGGTCGCCCGGCACACCGCGTCCGCGCATCGGACGGCGGTGCTGCTCGGCGCCGGCCCAGACGCCGAGGACGTCATCCAGGAGGCGTTCGTGAAGGGATACCGCAGTCTCGCCCGCTATCGGGGAGAGTCTTCCTTCCGTTCCTGGCTCCTGGCGATCGTCGCCAACGAGACGCGGAACCTGCACCGGTCCCGCGGCCGGCGGGACGGGCTCGTCCTGCGGGCGGCCGAGGCGAACCAGGGATCGGAGGTCGCCGAGGACAGCGCGGTCGGCGCCGTCCTCGCCGGCGAACGCCGCGCCATGCTGGTGCAGGCCCTGCGCCGGCTGCCGGTGAAGGACCGCGAGGTGATCGTCTGCCGGTTCTTCCTCGACCTCAGCGAGGACGAGACGGTGACGATGCTGGGCTGGCCCAGGGGCACCGTGAAGTCGCGGACCTCCCGGGCCCTGGCCAAGCTCCGCGGCCTGCTCAGCGTCGAGGAGGTCCACCATGGATGACCTCGAACGGGAGCTGCGCGACCTGTCCGCCTGGCTGGACACCCCCGAACCGCCCGACGTGACCGCCCGGGTACGCGCCCGCCTCGCCGCACCCGCGCCGCGACGGCACCGGTGGCGCTACTACCTCGCCGCGGCGCTCGCCGCCATGCTCGTCGCCCTGCTCCCGCCCGGGCGGGCCGCCCTCGCCGACGCCGTGACGGGGCTGCTGCGCTTCGCGGGCATCACCATCGCCACATCGCCCGCACCGACCCTGCCCACCGGCGAACCGTCGCCGCTGCCCTCGCAGCGACCCGCCGCCCTGCACGAGGCGCAGCGGCTGGTGCACTTCCCGATCCGCCTGCCGGCGAAGCTGGGTTCACCGGAGCAGGTGCTGGTCGCCGACCCCGACCGGACCGGCGCGTACCGGGTGGCCACCCTGCTCTATCGCGGCGGCACGCTGCGGATCGATGCCTTCGACGGTCGTCTCGACCCGGCGTTCCACAAGCTGGCCATGGGGCCGGGCGTCGAGTTGATCGAGGTCGATGCCGGGTACGCCATCTGGGTCGCTGGCCCGCACGCGCTGACCTACGTGGATCGCACCGGCACGGCCCGGGAGGAGACCGCGCGGCTCGCCGCGTCGACCCTGATCTGGGAAGAGGCCGGGGTGAGCTACCGACTCGAAGGTGACCTCGCCAAGCCCGACGCGATCGAGATCGCCAACTCGCTGCGGTAGGGGACACGTGTCGGCTCGGCGCCTCCTCGGCGGCGTTGCGCACTGCACTACAGGTGTGGACACGCTGGTGTTCGTGTCCAGCGACGGTGAGGCGGCGCGCGTGCTTGGCCTCCGACCGGCGAGGATGGCACTGCATTGCGCAGCGTCGAAAGCCGACGCGTCGTCGCACCGTTGGTTCCCCGTGTTGGCCGGTGTGTCGGGCGTCGGGCACAACGTGCGGGGTTGCGGTGCGGGCAGTTGGTACGACGGCGTGCAGTCGGCCCTCAACGCCGCGAGGTCCGGGGTGAGTATGCCTCTCCTGATAGATGTTGCAGGAGCAAATGAGGCCGGGCGCCCGTGAAGGCTAAATGCCCACCACGATGTGGACGGCTACTGGCGGAGTGCCCGGGCGATCAGCCTGCCGATGACCAAGTACACCAGCGCGGCGAGTCCGTAGTTGAGAACGAGCCCAACTTTGGCGTCGTTCGGCGTGAACACGTCCCCGAATCCCAGTACGAACGCCTTGGCGAGCACGTAGACGAATTGAACGAAGCTGTTGCTCTGGTTGGCCCCCGCCAAGGAAAAGAGAACGTGCAAGGCGAAGATGAGAGCGACGCTGCTGGTCACGCCGACCGTGACGCGGGCGACGATGGTAGCGGTATCGGTCTGATTCCGTTGTCGTGGCGCTGGCGCCGGCGGGGCCGGGTAGGGCTGTGATGGGTAAGCAGGTGGCGTGTACGGCGTCGGGGGTTGGGGGTAGGGCGTCGATGGTTGGGGAATGGGTGGCGCGGGGTGGGGGTACGGCGCCGGGGGTTGGTTGCGCGGCGTGGGGTGGGGGTAGTGCGCCGTGGGTGCCAGGCCGTCGCCGTGGTGTACGTCCACGTACGCGATCCGCTGTGTCGGTGGGGGGTCGGGCACCGTGGGTTGGGTGGGGAACCGGTGGTGTTGGTCGTCGGGGTCGTAGTTGCTGTACGACATGGATGGGCAGTCTAACTGTCGGTCGGGAGTCGGCAAAACCTCTCTATCCGATTAATCGGATCTCTCTACATCGTGTCTCTTGTTCACCACAATGCGTGAGTGTCCACTGCGCCCCACCTCGATGTCTGACACATCACGGCGACTGTCAGTGACTGCCGTGGTGAAGGTTGAGGTGGACCGCCGGCCGGGTTGGTGCTCACCCGGCGAGGACGTGATGCGTGTGGCCGCGATTCAGGCCGGATGCGGGCTACTTCCGGGAGGCGAAGACCACGATGGCGAGGACCCAACCGACGAACAGTCCGTAGATCCCACCAGCGGCGGCCCAGCCGAAGGCGCCGCGCAGGCTGGCATCCACCTGGATGAACGCGGCCAGGAGGCCGGCGGACGCCGCAGCGAAAACGTAGGCTCCCCAGCTCGAGAAGAACAGCCTCGCGCTGCGCGATGACGCTGCCGCAACCATGAGCGACACGAAGACGCCGGTCAGCACGATGAGCAGGATTGCCTTGATGTCGTTGGCGAGGATGGTCCGCACCGAATCATCCGAGCTGAACGACCAGGTCGGCCATGCCAACTGCTTGAGAAAGAATCCCCACGCGTCGTTCGAGGTGTGGTTCTTCGCCCAGTCGGTGTAGGCCGGGTTGCCGAATGCGATCACCAGGATCAGGGCGGCGAGTACTGCGGTGCCCGTCACGGTACGGACCCGCCCGGCTGCAGTGGTAGTCATACGCACAGTGTGAGGCGTGACGCCTGAGCAAAGCAATCCACGAGGATAAATGGCCACCCCTCAGGGAGCCAGGATGACCGCCAACACCAGCCCGTCCGTCGCCAACTGTCCGTGAACACTCCGGACCGGTTGGTTGAGCCGGGCCAGCCGATGGCGGGCGGTCGCCATTTCTGGTAGCCGCCAGCGATCATGCTGTCCGCCGCCGGTACGGCTCGACTATGAAAGGGGGACGCATCTCTGATCACTGGGAGTCCCATGACCATGCCACTCTCGGCCCTGCACCGGGCGAGCGCCGCCTCCGTCACCTCGCTCGCCGTCGTGGTCGGCCTGCTCACCGCGGCGCCGTGGTCCACGGCGAACGCGGCGGCCCCCGCCGATGGCCTCGCCCCGGCGCCGGCCGCGCGGGTTGTCTCCGTGGGCGGCGGAGCCGAGGTCGCCCTGACGCCGCTCGGAGACACCGGCGCCACCTCGCTCGCCGCGCTGCCCGGCCCCGACGGTGTGACTCCTGGCCTTGTTGTCGCGACGAACAAGACAGGCACGACCGTGCAGACGACCGATGCCGCCAGCACGCCGACCGTCATCGAGGGCCACGCCGCACCGCTGGCCGCCAGCGCTGCCGGCACCGTGCCGCTGCGCTTCTCCGCGGTGGGCCGGGACGGCCGGGCCGCCCAGGCCTACATCACGGTGTTCGACCTTGAGCACGGCGCGGCGTGGACCCGGCAGTTGGTCACCGACCCGGCTCCGGGCAACGAGTGCTCCGAGGTCACCTTCGCCCGGACCACCTGCGTGCTCGTACCGCCGGGCGAGTACTCGGTGATGGCGTTCGTCACCACTCTGCCCGCCGAGAAGCCGACCATCGGAAGCAGCCGCACGGTCCAGAACATCTCGCTCGTGGGCGAGCCGGAGACGACGGTGAGCGGAGAGCGAACCTTCGCGTTCGACGCCCGCGATGCCCGGCAGCTCACGATCAGGACCCCGGGGCGCAGCACCAAGGTGCCGCCGCAGGGTGCCATGCTCATCGGCTACGACCGCACCGCCGCGGACGGGTCCGCAGTCCACCTGGACATGCGCCCGGCATACCTCCTCGACCAGCACTTCTACCTCCAGCCGACACCGCAGGTGTCCATCGGGACGTTCCAGGCGCGCACCCGGGTCCGGCTGGAGGCGCCCGACATCACCCTGTCCGCGCCGACCGCGCCGGCCCTGCACCCCGAGTACGTCGACCGGACCTGGTTCTCCGACGTCGCTTCGGACTTCCCGGTCGTCGACGGCCGGTCCCGCCTCCCCGTGGTGGACGTCGGCCACGCCACGGTGGCCGAACTCGCCGGCCAGCAGCTGCACGGCGCGCTGGCGCTGGTCACGCACTCCGCCGACATGTCGATCGCCGAACAGTCCAACAATGCGGCCGCACACGGTGCGGGCGTGGTCGTGATCCGCAACCAAGGCCCCGGTGACATCAGCGATCCGGGCGGCACCGGAGTAAAGCTGCGGGTGCCGACGATCCGGCTGAACCGGGCGGAGGGCCTCGCGCTCTCCCGACTCCCTGAGGGAGCCAGGGTGACCGTCGAGGGAGAGCCCGCCAGCCCCTATGTCTACGACCTCTACGTGAAGGTGAAGGACCGGATCCCCGAGGATCCCACTTACGTCGCCCTCCCCGAGCAGCTCGCCACTCAGGTGCGTCAGGTGTACGGGCAGCCGACGCTTCCCTCGACATTCTCCGAGGCGGCGTACCCGTGGCAGCCCGGCAACTCGTTCGTCGTCTCGACGACGTTCCCCTTCGAGGGCGGGCCGCGTACGCGCGCCGAGTATCGCATCCCCGACCCGGACACGGCATGGAGCTACGCGGTGTTCGCTCCGGAGTCCGCTTACAACACGATGTTCCCCAAGGCGCCGGTGCTGCCGATGAGCCTGAGCATGCCCGGGCGCCAGGCGTACTCGGACCGCGAACAGGACCAGCTGCCCTTCGGCCGGGCGCCGATCACGGCGGCCCCGAATCCCGCTCGGCCCGTCCAGCGCTCCGGTGATCAGCTGCGCGTGGCCATCGACGGCTTCATCGACGCGGACGGAAACCACGGAACGGAGTACACCCACCCGAGTGGGGTGCGCACGCATCTCGAGATCAGGGCCGACGGCGCCCTGGTCGGGGAGACGGACAACCTCCCCTCCGGCACGGTCCGGCTTCCGGGCGGCGAGTCTCGCGTCTCGATCTCGTTCACCGCGGACAACCCGCAGGCGTGGAACGAGCTGTCGACACACACCGACACCGCCTGGAGCTTCCCGTCCACGACGACCGCCGCAGATGCGGCGGAGACCCAGCCGCTGCTGCTGCCCGACTACGACGTCGGCGTCGACCTGCACAACCGGGTCCGGGCCGACCGCCAGGGCCGAGTGGCGTTCGACCTGCGGCTGCGGCGCCCTGACGGCGTACCGTCCACGCTGGGCGGCGAGCCGAGCCTCGACGCGTCGTACGACGACGGTGCGACCTGGCGGCCGGCAGTCGTCACCCGCGGTACGGAGGGCTGGCGCGTCGAGCTGCCGGCGGGCAGCGGCCTGGTGTCGCTGCGGCTACACGCGGAGGACACCGGCGGCTCAGTGGTCGACCAGACGATCGTCCGGGCCTTCGACGTCGGGCACTGAGCTCTCGAGCCAACCGAGCCGGACCGCCTGCACGCCCGCCTGGAAGCGCGTGCGGACGTGCAGGTGGTCCATCAGCTCGGCGATCCGGCGGCTGAGCGTGCGGGTGCTGGTGCCCAGCCGGCGGGCAACCGCGTCGTCCTTCGCCCCGGATGCGAGCAGCGCGGCGAGCTGGCGATCGCTGAACCCGCCCTCCTCTGCCGGAGCGACGATCGGCGTCGCCTGCGCCCAGAGCAGCTCGAAGAGCTGGACCAGTGCGTCGAGGAGGGCGGAAGGTCGGATGCAGACCGCCACATCGGCGCTCTGCACGCCGACCGGCAGGATCGCCAGCCGGCGGTCGCCTATCGCCAGCTTCATCGGGAGGCCGGCGTGCACCCGGGACTGCTCACCCACGCCGGCTGCGTCCTGGACCTCCTCGAGCGCACCCGGCAGCTCCAGCGCCTCTGGGGCGTAGATGCCGCGCACCCGCACCTTCGCGCGCAGGAGCCGGCGGACCGAGTTGTCCGACCGCCGGGGATCGGCGACGTATGGCGGGCGATCGAGCACCATGAGCTCGTGCCGGGTGGTGCTGAGCAGCTGCTCGAACCGGGCAGCGATCGCTGCCCGGCCGACCAGCACCTCGACGATCTCCTCCGGGCGGTACCGCTCCTCGGCGGGCATCTCGGCGAGCAGGGTGCGCGCGGCGAGCTGCGTGCGGGCCAGCTCCTCGCGGCGTCGGTCGACCAGCGCGTCAACCGCGACGTCGGGACGCGCCGCGCGCATCCTGGCGGGCTGGCCGGGCAGCCGGTGCACCAGGCCCAGCTCCTCGAGTCTGGTCAGCGAGCTGCCCACCTCGGCCGCACCACGACCAAGTGCCGCGGCGAGGTCGCGCTGAGACGCCTCCGGGCGGGACAGAAGTTCGCGGTAGACCATCTCGTCCTCGGGGCGGACACCGATCGGCTCGAGCACCCGCCCATCTTGCCCCGGCCGGCCGGGCGGCCACCCAGGCACCCGTCTGCTGGTGGCGAGGTCTACGCGCGCCCGGGGCGACAACGGCGTGGTGTCGTCGCCCAGGACGGGAGCCAGACCGTCTCGGGGAGCGGTGCCAGGCTTGCGAAGTGGTTGATGATCGCCCGAAGTCCCGGGTGCGGATTCGTTCTGGGGAACATGAGGGAGAGCGGGTAGGCGAGCGTCGGGTTCACGATCGGGATGCGGCGTAGGTCGTAGTTCGTCGGCCAGATGTACCGGTCGCGCGCGCCGACGAGGGTGGCCACGTCGGCGGAGTCCGCGAGGGCGTCGAGGAGTACCTCGTTACCGAAGTTCGGGCCCGCCGCGTCGATGCGGAGGTCGAAGGCGGTGGCGAGCTGATCGTAGAACTCCGCCCATTCGCTTCGAGGCACGATACCCGGCACCCAGATCCGAAGCTTGCGCAGCTGGGGTGGTGTCACTGTGCGCGCGGAGGCAAGCGGATGCCTGGGGCCGACGAGGAGTTCCAGCGGGGACTCGAAGGCGTGGATCATCTGCACGTCGCGCGGCAGCGTGGCCGGATCGGTGACGGTGCGGAACGAGGCGTCGACATCGCCTGCCTGGACGGCGGCGGCCGCCACATGAGGGTCGTTGACCCTGAGGGTCACCACGTCGAGGTCGGTTCCGGGATGCGACCGCCAATAGTCGTGCAGAACGACGGCCTGCGCGCTTCGCAGGCCTAGAACGTCGATCCGAAGGGCCCGCGAGCCCGGCCTGACCGCGGTGACGGCGCGATCAACACCCGCGACGATACTCCGTGCGTGTGGGAGGAATGCCTGGCCGTCGAGCGTCAGTTCGACCCCTCGGGCGGTACGGGTGAACAGGCGGACCTCCAGCTCGCGCTCCAGGGCGGCGACCCGCTTCGAGACCGCCTGCTGAGTCACGCCCAGCTCGTCGGCCGCGTGTTGCAACTGCCCGAGCTCGGCCGCGCGGACGAACGATCGCACTGCCTCGGTATCCATCGGCCCAGCTTATGCCCGCCCAACTGATCGTTGTGGCTCGCCGAACGGCGGTTGTTTGATCCCGCCCTCGTGTGGCCGATGGGATTCAGGGACCCAAACATCGGTTGTTGCGGGGGAGTCATGTGCGCGTGAACCTGGGGTCGAGTTTCGGCTGGCTCTGGTCGGCCTACGCGGTCAGCACGTACGGCACGTGGATCGCCTTCGGAGCGTTCCCGCTCATCTCGGTTCGAGTGCTGCACTCGTCGGCATCCGCGGTTTCGCTGCTGGAGGCAGCCGGGCTTGCCGTCGCGGCGATCATTGCGGTCCCGCTCGGGCCGTGGGTCGAGCGTCGGTCCAAGCGCCCGGTGATGATCGCGATGGACCTGGCGCGGTTCCTCGCGATGGCGAGTGTTCCGCTCGCGTACTTCTTCGGCGTGCTGTCCTACGGCCAGTTGCTGGCCGTCTCGGTCATCTCCGGAACCGCAGCCATCGCCTTCACCGCCGCCTCCGGCGCGTACCTGAAACACCTCGTCCGCAGTGACCATCTCCTTACCGCGAACGGGAGATTCGAGGGCACGAGTTGGGTGGCGACCGCGGCCGGACCGCCCCTCGGCGGCGCGCTCGTCGGGCTGCTCGGCCCGGTCATCACCATCATGGTCGACGCCCTCAGCTACCTGCTGTCCGCGCTCGGGGTCCTCCGCATCTGCGGCGGCGACGTCGCGGCACCCCGTGACCCGGCCACCGCGTTGTGCGGAGCCGACCTTCTTGGTGGCTGGCGGTTCATCCTCCACGACCGCGCACTACGGTGCCTGTTCCTCAACTCGATCCTGGTCGGCGGCCTGATCATGGCCACCGTCCCGCTGCTGGCCGTCCTGCTGCTGGGCGAATACCACTTTCCGGCCTGGCAATACGGTCTCGCCTTCGGCATCCCGGCACTCGGCGGCTTCGTGGGCGCCCGCCTCTCCGCACGCCTCGTGAAGCGTTACGGCCGGCACCGGGTCATGACCGTCTCCGGGTGGCTGCGATCGCTCTTCCCGCTCGGTCTCGCGTTCGTCCATCCCGGCATCACCGGACTCCTCACCGTGATCATCGTCGAGGCCCTGCTGATCACATGCATGGGCATCTTCAACCCGATTTACGCCACCGAACGCCTGCGACGGACTCCCGCGGATCACGCCGCCCGAGTCCTCAGCGCATGGAGTGTCAGCAGCAAACTCGTGCAGGCCACCCTCATGGTGATCTGGGGCATCCTCGCCACACTCACCAGCCCCCGCGCCGCGATCACCATTTCCGGCGTTCTCCTGCTCGCCACCCCACTCCTGCTGCCCAAACGGGCACACTTGTGCTACCTCGAACCCGTCTTGTCGGCCGAAGACGTCCCGGCCGCATGACTCACCGCAGGGCCCCGTTCACCTCGGAAGGGCGCCGCAGGCTCATCGAGCGCGCCAGGACCTGGGTGACCTCACTCCAGATCCTGATCGGGCGCGAGAATGCGGTCCGCCAAATCTGCTGTATCAACAGTGCCATCGGGGTCAACGCTGATGGGAGTAGCTCGACCATCAGATTGGATAAGCCAGGCAAGTACCGCCTCAGTTAGCGGCGTGCCGTCGTACCCGTCGTTCCAGTGGGCGCGCCATCCACCCCCAGGTATGACGCCCACAACACGCTCGCCACGTTCCAGGTGGGAGAAGTCCGGCCAGTCGGTGACGGGGCGGAGCGCACCACGTTGAGGATCCACGACAAGCGCCACCCCAGTAGTCGGATCCCACGCCTCCACTGGTCGCATGCGTCCGCTCTCGCTCTCCGTCCCGCTGAAGATCGCCGTCCAACCAGTCGCACTGAAGTACCGCATTGATCAAGTCTCGCACTAACCGGTGGGACTATTTCGCTAGCGGTGTAGCGGGTTCTACCGCCGCCGTCACTCCGCCTTGAGTCGATAGCAGGCCAATGCGGTGAGCGCGCCGTCCAAGGCGGCCTCAAGCGGCGCGATCGAGGTCGTGCCCCCCGGCGGCCCGCTCCACGCGGTCAGCTGATGCACGACCACCTCCGGCTCGGCCTTGGTCACGGCATCGGCCACCGAGTCGGGGTCCAGCTGCTCGGACGTTCGCGGCGCCCATCTGAGGAGTCCGGGTGGTGCGTGCTCTAGCGCGGAGCGCGGCGGTCTGCGACGGCGTACGAGGCGGCTGCGGTGAGCGCCGAGACGGCCAGCACGGCGGGCCAGGCACCGATGCGCTTGGCCAGCGGGTGCGACAGGCCGAACGCCCCGATGTAGGCCGCGACCAGGCCTGCGGTCACGGCCGGGCTGGTCCGCCGGGCCCACTCGCGTCCCGCCAGCACACCGCCGGCCGCAAGGACCACGCCGCCGAGGGGACGGTTACCGGTCCGGCGGGCGAGCTGCCATCCGCCGATAAGGGAGCCCGCGGTGGTCGCTGCGGTTGGGAGGCGCATTCCACGACCGTACCCGCCGCCGACGGTGTGCGCCTGAGATCAGGCGACGAGCAGCAACGCGCCGACGGCGGCGACGAGCGGCCGATCATGTCAGCTGCCGTGTCAGGGGCGTGTCAGGTGGGTGGCAGGGCCGGCGCCGATGGTGGTCGCATGACGAGTTCAGCGATTGCGGCTTCAGGGCTGCGGAAGGCGTACAAGGACAAGATCGTTCTTGACGGCATCGACCTCGATGTTGCCGCGGGCACGATCTTCTCCCTGCTCGGCCCGAACGGGGCGGGCAAGACGACGACGGTCAACGTGCTGACCACGTTGATGAAGGCCGACGGTGGCACGGTACGCGTTGCCGGACATGACGTGGCGACGGAGACCAAGGCCGTCCGCGCGGCCATCGGGGTCACCGGTCAGTTCGCCGCGGTGGACGATCTCCTGACCGGCCAGGAGAACCTCCAGTTGATGGCGGATCTCAAGGGTCTGCGCTCGGGCGAGAGCAAGCGGGTGGTCGCCGACCTGCTGGAGCGGTTCGACCTGACGGAGTCGGCGCAGAAGATGGCGGCCACCTATTCCGGGGGTATGCGCCGGAAGCTGGATCTGGCGATGACCCTGGTCGGCAAGCCCAGGATCATTTTCCTCGACGAGCCGACGACGGGTTTGGATCCGCGCAGCCGTCGGACGATGTGGGACATCATCCGTCAACTGGTGGCCGAGGGCGTCACCATCTTCCTGACCACCCAGTACCTGGAGGAAGCCGATCGGCTCGCCGACCGGATCGCGGTGCTCGATCAGGGCAAGCTGGTCGCCCAGGGCACTCCCGCCGAGCTCAAGCGCCAGATCCCCGGCAGTCATGTCCGGCTCCGGTTCGCGGGCGACCTCGAACTCGCCTCCGCGGTGCGGGTCCTGACCGACTCCGCGCGGGACGCCGAGGACGATCTGGTCCTGCGGGTTCCCAGCGACGGTGGGGCGAAATCGGTTCGCGCCCTGTTGGCGCAACTCGACGCACATTCGATCGAGGTCGAGGAATTCTCGGTGCACACGCCGGACCTCGATGACGTCTTCCTTGCCCTGACCGGCCGTACTCGCGCGAAGGTGAACGCATAATGAGCAACGCGACGACCATGCTGGGTCGCAACTTCAAGCACACGCTCCGGAACCCGGTCGCGGTGTTCAACGCCGTCCTGTTCCCGATCGTGATCCTGTTGATGTTCGTATACGTCATCGGCGGCGCTTTCGACATCGGCGGCAACTACATCGACTACGCGACGCCGGGCATGGTCGTGTTGACGATCTGCTACGGGTTGAGCGCGACCGCGTTGGCCGTCAACTCCGACATGACGAAGGGAATCATCAATCGGTTCAAGGTGATGGATATCTCCCGCAGTGCCGTACTGAGCGCTCATGTCGCCGCCAGCATGCTCCGCAGTCTGATCGCCATCGCGGCCATCATCGCAGTGGCGTACGCCGTGGGATTCCGACCGGCGGCGAGTTTCCTCGAATGGCTCGGCGCGATCGGCCTCATCGTGCTGGTCTCCTTCGCGACCAGCTGGATCACCGTCGCCCTGGGACTGGCCGCGAAAACCCCGGAATCGGCGGGCCTGATCTCCGTACCGCTGGTCATGCTGCCGTTCCTGAGCAGTGCGATCGTGCCGGCCGGAACCATGGGCGCGGGGGTGCGGCAGTTCGCGGAGTACCAGCCCTTCACCCCGATCATCGAGGCACTGCGCGGGCTGCTGACCGGTGAACCTGCTGGAAGCAAGGTGACCATCGCCGTCGTCTGGTGCGTCGGGATCGCCCTGGTCGGATATGTGTGGTCGCTGTCCACCTTCAAGAAGCGGGCCTGACCAACCGGGGCGGGCACACCAACAGATCACGTACCAAGCAAGAGGGAGAAGTTGTCATGCCTACCTTCGCCACCCCCGGGCCCATCGCCGTCACCGTGGAAGTCGCCGGTGCTCAGGTGCGGGTCACCGCGAGCGACCGCACCGACACCGCGGTGCTGGTCGAACCCATCAACGAGGCGAGCCGGTCCGACGTCAAGGTGGCCGAGAAGACCAAGGTCGAATGCGCCGGCGGTCAACTCTCGGTCAAGACGACCGTCCCCGGGCACAAGAACGGGTCGGTCGCCATCACGATCGAGCTGCCCACCGGCTCCAGTCTCGCCGCCTACCTGGCGCACTCCGACGTTCGTGCCGGCGGCTCGTTCGGCGGGTGCGAGCTGCACGTGGCATCGGGCCGGGTCCAGGTGGACCGCATCGACACGCTGCAGGCGAACATCGCGTCCGGTGAGGTCGCGATCGGCCACATCGCCGGGCGCGCCGACATCGAGGGCGGAGCGTTCGCGATGCGGATCGGAGAGGTCGAGGGCGCGGTGCGGCTCTCGAACTCCGGCGGGCAGGCCTGGATCGGCCACGCCTCGGCCGACCTCGATCTCAGCAGCGCCAGCTGCGACTTCGACATCGACCGCGCCGACGGCAGCATCGCCGCCATGACAGCCAGCGGCGCCATCCGGATCGGCCGGATGACACACGGTCAGGCGAAGCTGACGAACGGCTCGGGAAACATCGAGGTCGGCATCAGCGAGGGCACCGCCGCCTACCTCGACGTCAACAGCGAGCGAGGATCGGTGCGCGACGCCGTTTCCGCGCCGGGAAACCCTGGCTCGGCGAACAACAAGGTCTCGGTCCACGCCCGCACGCGGCACGGCGACATCGTCATTCGACGCGCAGGTCAGAAGGCGAGCGTGGTCTCGACCAGCTGAGCCAAGCTCGCCTGCGTACCCTCCTGCGACACCTCGGCGAACCGTGCTTCGCCGAGGTGTCGCCGTACGTCCCGCTCGATCCTGGCCGCATCCGGGTGGGCGAGATCCGGCACGCCACGTGCGCCGACGCTGGCCGCGAGCAGTCGCGCCGCCTGCTCGTACTGGTTGTGCCGGAGTGCGAGGTCCGCGACACCGACGAGGGTCTGGGCGATCATGGGAGCGTGTCCCGCCTCGGAAGCCGCCTGCCAGGCCGCCACGCGGTGGGAACGAGCCTCCCGAAGATCGTCGACCAGGTAGCCGAGCATGTCATGGATGCCCGCGCGGATGTCCGCTGTCTCCGCCTCGTCGCCGAGCAGGGCGGTCGCGACCCCGAGTTGGTGGCGTGCCTCCGCGGCGTTACCGACCCAACGCGCGAGATCGGCCTTGGCGAGCGCCAGCTCGACCAGCGCATGCGGCCAGGTAACCCCTTCGGCGCACCGCTCCGCCTCGGCGATGGCGGCCGCGCTGGCGTCCCGATCGCCGTGCAGCCAGTACAGCAGTGCCTGTTGGGTCCGCAGCCGGATGACATCTTCGACGGCGCCGACCTCGGTGACGAGCGTGACCGCCTGTTCGTATTGCGCACACGCACCGGTGAACTCACCGCGCAGGGCGAGTTGGCCCGCCAACTCGGACAGGGCGATGGACATGCCGAACCTTTCGCCGAGCGCGCGGAACTCAGCGAGCGCAAGTGCCAGGTTGGCCTCCGCATCCCGGCCGCCCTGACCGAGCATGATCCGCATCTTGCCGAGCTGGAACCGGGCCAGGGCGCGTACCCAGGGGTCGTCGTTGTCCAGCACCGACTCGAACGCGGTCACCGCGGCGTCCGGCTCCTGCAGCAGGCGTTCCAGGGCGTCGACCAGTCCCAGCAGCGGGTTGCGGTGCTGGCTCTGCTGGCTGAACCGGTACGCCTTGTGGATCCATTCCGCGCCCAGGTGTTCGTCGCCCCGCCCGGAGGTCACGAAGAGCACCACGATCCCGTACGCCATGGCCCGGACGTCATCGGTCACGTCGCCGGGGATGTTGGTGGCCGCGAGCATCAGCTCGAGGCCTTCGGCCCGGCGCCCGCCGAGCCACCAGTACCAGCCGGCGGCGGCCGCGAGCCGCATCGCCGCCTGTGCGTCACCGGCCGCGACCGCCGCCCGCATCGCGGCGCTGATGTTGTCGTGTTCGGCCTCGAGCGTGGCGAGCCAGGCCAACTGCTCGGCGCGGCGCAGATGCGGCTCTGCGGTCTCGGTGAGGTCGGTGAAGTAGGCGAGGTGCGCCCGGCGGGCCAGGTCCGATTCGCCTGCTTCGGCGAGCCGGTCCGCGGCGTACTCCTTGATCGTGCTGATCATCCGATAGCGCGGGGCGGCGTCCCCCTCGGTGACCAGCAGCGACTTCTCGGCCAGCGACGTGAGCAACTCCAGCACCTGATCCTGCTCGACGTCATCGCCGGCGCAGATCCACTCGGCCGCGTCCAGGCTCGCCCCGCCGGAGAACACCGACAGCCGGCGCAGGACCGTCCGCTCGGCCTCGGTGAGCAACTCCCAGCTCCAGTCGACCACCGCGCGCAGCGTCTTGTGCCGCGGCAAGGCGGTACGGCTCCCGCTGGTCAGCAGGCGGAACCGGTCATCGAGCCGGTTGGCGAGCTGATCGATGGTCATGGTGCGCAACCGGGCGGCGGCCAGTTCGATCGCCAGCGGCATCCCGTCCAGCGCCCGGCAGACGCGCACCATCGTCGACAAGGTGTGCTCGTCGACTCCAAGGTCCTTGCGCACCGCGCCGGCCCGGTCCCGCAGCAAACGGACGGCCGGGGAGGACGCGGTCTCGGCAAGGCCGGCGTCGGTTGGCACGGCCAGCGGCTCGACCAGCCACAGCGCCTCACCGGTGATGCCGAGCGGTTCCCTGCTCGTCGCCAGGATCCGCAGCCGTCGGCATTGCCCGAGCACCCGATCGGCGAACCTCGCCGCCGCCTCGATCACATGCTCACAGTTGTCCAGGATCAGCAGCGCCTCCCGCTCGCGGATCGCGGCAATGAGCCCGTCCGCCAGGTCCGCGCTCGGACCCGCGCCGAGCAGAGCATCCCGCAGCCCGAGCGCGGTGAGCGCCGCCTGCGCGACGTCACCGTCGGCGCCGATGGCGGCAAGTTCCACCAACCAGACTCCGTCCGGCAGGTCACCGATCAGCGTGCGTGCGGTTTCCGTGGCCAGCCTGGTCTTGCCGGAACCGCCCGGCCCGATCAAGGTGATCAGACGATGCTCCGCGATGATCTCGCGGACGGCAGCGACATCAGCGTGCCGGCCGACGAAACTGGTGAGCTCGGCACGCACGTTGGTCTTCCGGTGCTCCTCCCGCCGCCCCAGTTCGCCCCGCAGTAACGCGACGTGTAAGGCCGACAACTCCGGCGAGGGGTCGACGCCCAGCGCGTCGGAGAGCGCCTCCCTCGTACGTTCGTAGGCGAGCAGGGCCTCGGAGTCGCGGCCGGCTGCCACCAGGGCCCGCATCAGCGCAGCGACCAGCGGTTCCCGCAGCGGATGCGCGGCCACCGCGTCGGCCAGTTCCGCGACCACCTTCGCTCCGTGGCCCAGGCTGACCTCCGCTTCGAAGCGATCCTCCATCGCCGTCAGGCGCAGCCCCTCGAGCCGCGTCACCGCCGCGTCGAACGCCTCGCTGTCCCCCAACCCCACATCCTGCATAGCCGCACCGCGCCACAGGGCGAGGGCGTCGCGCAACAGCCGAACTCGCTGGAGGCCCTCCTCCTGGCGAGCCCGGCCGATGAGGCGTTCGAACCGAAGGGCGTCGACCGCGTCGGGGCCCACCATCAATCGGTAGCCGCCCGTCTGCCCCTCGATCACCCCGCCGGGCAGCGCCTTCCGTAGCCGGGAAGCCAAGCGTTGCAGGGCGTTCGCCGCATCGGCGGGCGGGTTATCACCCCAGATCCAGTCGATGAGCGTCGCCTTCGGCACGACGCGGCCTGGTTCGAGTGCCAGGGCGATCAACAGTGCGCGCAACCGGACGCCCGGCACGTCGGCCAGGATGCCTTCGTTCGTGCGAACTTCGAATGATCCAAGCATCCCGACCTGCACTCGCCGATTCTCCCACGGCGGCGTGCCCTTGCCGGACGCGCGGCCCGTCACCGGTGACGCCTCCAAGATCCGGGCCCGACCGGGTCGTTCAGGATGGCGACGGCGTCCCGCGTCGAGACCGCGCGGGAGCGGGTGACGGATCGGGGCGGCAAGTTGGAGGCGGAGCGGACCCGGTGCCGCGGTTCGGCTACCGCTTCACCAGGTTGCGCAGCGCGGCGAGCAGCGACCGGTCACTGACCTCGGCGTAGATCTTCTTGTCGGGACCGACCAGGACGACGTACGGGCAGGCCTGGTCGTCGCCGCCGATGGCCTTGTCGAGCAGCTTCCGGCCGGTCGCCACCTCGTACACCCGAAGGCGGTAGCTGGCCTTCAGCAGCGTCAACGTGTCCGGCTTCGGGTCGTCGTACTTGCACCGGCGGATCGTCGCGCCGGTGCTGACCCGGTCCAGGCAGGCGACCATCTGCACGTTCTTCGGATCCTCCGACGCCCAGGTCTGTTCCACCCGCTTCGACAGGCCCTCGTCGTAGTAGTAGCCGTTGTCCTGACGGCGACTGGCAGTTGCGTCCCCAACGGGATCATGGGCGGTCCGAACGGCTGGCCTGCTGTGGGTGGCACCTGCGGCGGTGGCGCGCCGTGGACCGGTGCCGGCTCGGGAGCCGCACCGCCCGGCAGCGGCGTGCATGCCGTTTCCGGACCGCGCACCCAGTCCGCCGTCGATCCTGAATCAGGTCCGGCCCCCGCGTCGGACATGTGCATCCCCTTGTCGATTCAAGCGAAGGGCGAATCTATCAAGATCCCGCCGGGTGGGGCCGGTGCAGGTTGACCCCGGGGGGAAACACGTCGCCGGACGTACGCTTCCGTCTCGGTGGCGGCTGCCCTGGTTGGTTGCCAGTTGGCGTCAGTTGGGATCAGGGAGACGTAGAAGCCGCTCACGGGCGTGATTCTCACCCGGTTGACTGGTTGAGCCCGTAGAGCTCGTTGAGGTCGAGCAGGTGGTGGCCGAGTACTGATGCTGTTCGGAGGTTGAGCACGAGCACCATGAACACGTTCGGGGTCTCGGACGCGATGAGGACGTGCTGATGCGTCCCGTCGGGCATCTGCCAGACGTTCGTTACCTCCTCGCGGCTGAAGTCGTGGCCGGCGAAGTGATCGTGGGGGATGGCGTCGAAGTAGGGCCAGAAGTCGAATGGAGGAGGCTCGTCGGCGTCGACTGGTGCTGGCGGTGTCCCGTACGTGGCCTTGAACTTGTCTGCCGTCAGTAGTCGCACCGGGCCATGGTGCCTGTTCTGTCGGGCGAGGTGCGAGGTGGGTGAAGGGTCCCCCCGCGATGTAGCGCCCAACCCAGGACGGCGCGCGACCAGCGGGCCGAGCATGTTGTCGCAGGTCACGCGTCGGCCCACCTAAGTTCCGCTTCAACGTCTGGCCTTCTGGCTGACCGACGTTTCGCGATCAGAGTGGTGTCTAAGAAGTGAGCCGTTGCTCAGCCGCGTTGAGCCGGCCGATCCATGCATGCGCCTCGGCGGACCCTTCCGCAGTGTCAGCGAAGCAGAGGAGCCCCTGTACGACGACGGCGGGTAGAACCGTCGTTAGGTGTTCGGCAGGTCCGTAGGCGGCGGTGACGGCGGCCCATTGGGAGGGGTCGACGGAGGAGAGCAGGAGCCAGCCAAGGTCGATGACTCCGGGGGCGGCGGAGACGTCTTCCCAGTCGAGAAGTGCCAACTCGCCGTTCGGGGCGGTGCGGGCGTTGCGTGCGGAGGCGTCGCCGTGTACGAGGGTGAGCGGGCCTGCCGAGGCGATGTCCTGCTCGACCTTCGGCACCCGTCCTACGAGCCGTTCAGCGAGCGTTCGTAGGTTAGCGGGCAGGTCAGGGCGTGCTGCCAGGGTCGGCATCGTCCGGTCGAACAGGTCGCCGACCAGGTCGGCGGCTGCACCTACCCGACGCAGCCACGGCCACCTCAGCGGAGCCTGCCCGGCCCAATGCTGATGCATGTGCGACAGCAGTTGGGCGTGTGCGATGGGGTCGGCTCCTGGTTGCCATGAGGAGAGGTCTTCGAGGACGAGTGTCGTGCCTTCCGGGGTGATCTCGGAGTGAAGGCAGGTGGGCACTCGGACGCCCACGGCCGGCGCGATCTCGCGATAGAAGCGCACCTCGGCACGGAACATGTCCAGGACCTCGGGAATCGAGCCTGGCTCTGGTATGCCGCGACGCTTCACAAACCCGTGCACGGCGCTCATGTTACGAGAACTGCCCGGAACAGGCTGACCGTGCGACATTCCGGTGACTACCGCTCCCAGGGCCGCCGCGAGAGGAGGCCGTCGACAGCAACGGTGACAGACGTCCGGCCCGGACGAGGACAGCCGCCATCGGCCGAGCGCGGTTCATAGCCGCAGGTCTACACGACCCAGCTCACCCTACGGTCGCGATTGCCGCGATGGCGGCATGTGGCCGATGAGTGCCTTCGCTGGGCCGCTGCAGACGCTCAACTTCCGTGAAGCCGGCTCGCGCCAGTCGTTCGGAGAACTCGTCAACGGGCCAGCGATAGGCGGTCACGACCTTGTGGTCGAAGGCGGCGACCTCGTCACCTACGAAGAGACCGAGCACTAACGTCCCGGCCGGGGCCATTACTCGCCGGAACTCAGCGAGCACGCCGTCGAGATCTTCCGGCGGCAGATGGATCAACGAGCCCCAGGCCAGGATGCCGGCGATGGAGTGGTTGGCGACGGCGAGATTTTCCATCGACCCGAGCTGGTACCTACCGTTCGGGTGGGCTGCCCGCGCATGGGCGATGAACTCGGGGACCATGTCGATTCCCGTTGCGTCAACGCCCAACGAGCGGAGGTAACCGGTGATATGGCCAGGCCCGCAGCCCAGATCAAGCACCGTGCCAGGTCGGCCCGCCAGGTGTCGCCCGATAAAGGCGAGGTCATCGGCGTGTACCTGCTGGCTTGTACCGAAGAGCTCGATGTAGAGCTCTGCGACGGACGCATATGCCCGCCGGACCTCCTCCATCTTCACCCCGTGACTATATGAGCTCTCGGATTGGCAGAGCAGGGCCGAGCGAGCGCTGGGTTGTTCCTCGCTCGGCCCAGCGCCTCTACATGCTTGCCGTTGGCGTCGGCCGGCTCGTGAGCGGGTGCCGCGGAGGCCGGCCATCCACTCAGCGACCGGGGCTAGGTCGCCGGTCGGCCTTCGGTCGAACTGCCGATGTGCGGACGGGTCGGCTGGGGCCGAATCGTGCTTCCTCGGGTTCGCTGGGCGGTCGGCGGGGTGTTGGGCTCGTCGTGGCCAGGGCCGCGATGGATGCCGTCATGTCCTTGACAAAGGCATCTCTGGTCGGAGCAGCAACGCGGTCCAGAGAGAGGTAGGGGTTGAGGTCCTCAAGTTCGACGAGTAGGAGTTCGCCGGTTCGGGTGCGACAGGCGTCGACGCGCTGAATGCCGTGGCTGATGTCGTTCCAGTCGATGAACCGCTGAGCGAACGCCAAATCGGCATCGGTCGGTTCGTAGGGCTCGAGCAGCCACCGTTGGTCGGCATGAGGCGCGTACAACGCGTATTGGAAGGTGCGGTCGACGAAGTAGAAGGAGACTTCGTACTCGAAATCGACACGTGGCTGGACCAGCAGGTTGTCGTAGGTCAGGTCCTGCAGCTGCTCGCGCTGAACGAACTGCAGACCAACGGAATCAGCGCCGAACTTTGGCTTGGCCACGTACTGGCTGGCCGGTGGCAGGCGTTCGATGTCCGGCAACCGGTCGACCGTGGGGATGACGGGGTAGCCCGCTCCGTACAGATCCAGCAGGTACTGCTTGCCGGCCATGTCGGCCTTGCCGGTCAACTCGGTAAAGACTCGCACACCCGTCTGCCGGGCACGAGCGCGGAACTCGTCGTGATGATCCTGGTAGTACAGGACGGGGCCGCTGTTGCGAACCACGACCACATCAAAGGAGTCCATCAACTCAACTGCATCGATCGGATGGCACAGGGCGATGTCGAAGTGCTCCCGCAGTTGGGTGGACAAGAAGATGTCCTCATCGCAGTAGCGACGCCCGCGCGCCTCGTATGCCAGATCGGTGACGTAAAGGACGCGGGTTCTACGGGGCGGCACGGCGGTTCTCCTGTTGGTCGGGCGTGAGTGCAGTCTCGCCGGATCCGGCGCGAAGGAGTCTAGGCCTGCGGACTCGGCCTGCCGCACGCTCGCGGCATACATCCAGCCGCGAACCGCTCGTCACCAACGGTGACGGCGCCCACTTGCCCAACATTCGGAACTGCCGATGACGGTGCGTTCGATCTTGGCATGGGAGCTACCGCTGGCCGGCGTACGCGGTCGATCTCTCCGACCTGGTCTGGTGCTGCCGGCGAGGCTGGCTTCAGTTAGCGTTGTCGAGCACGAACGCCCGCATGAGCTTGGCGCACTCGGCCGCGTGCGTCTCCAACAAGAAGTGCCCGCCGTCGTAGATGTGCGCGTCCATGCGCTCGAGGGCGCGGTGGTAGGCGAGGACCTCGTCAACGTCGAAGTACGCGTCGCGCCGTCCCCACAGCACGAGCGCCGGCGGCTGGTGAGCCCGGTGGTACTCGGCGATCTCATCGAAGCGGGCGACGTGGCTGGCGTAGTCGCTGAAGAGCGCGAACTGCGCGTCGATGTTGCCGGGTCGGCTCATGCGCTCCCAGTCGAGGTGCCACGACTCGGGGGGGTGCAGCGTGCGCAGGTACTCGGGCAGCCCGGCGAGGTACTGGTCGCGGGTGCCAGCGAAGTTCAACCAGTCCGGCAGCTCGGCGCGCTTGTCGTCGGTCGGGTCGGCCCAGTACGCCTTGGCGCTGTCCCACTGCTCGCCGAGGCCGTCCTCGTGCGCGTTGCCGCTCTGGACGATGAGGCCGCGGATGCGATTCGGGGCGCGGGTGGCCAGGTGGTACCCCACCGGTGCGCCGAAGTCGTGCAGGTAGACGAAGAAGCGCTCGACCCCGAGCTGGTCGAGTAGGTTCTCGATCGCCCGTGAGAGGTTCTCGAAGGTGTAGTCGTACTTGTCGACGGTTGGCGACGAGGACATGCCGAAGCCGGGAAGATCAGGCGCGACCACGTACGCGACCTCGGCCAGTGTGGGCATGACCTCCCGAAAGGTGTGCGACGAGCTCGGGAACCCGTGCAGCAGCAGTACGTTCGGCCGGCCGGGGCGCCCGGCCTCGCGGAAAAACACCTCCAGACCGTTGACGTCGGCCTGTCGATGGCGGACCTTCTGGATCGCCTGCATTGCGTCCTCCTCCTACGTCCGTTCCCGAGGTCCCCGCGCAACCACCCTCAAGCTGACCGAACTGGGGCGTGGCAGGGATTCGACCGGGCGGCTATCCGAAGCGGTCAGCCAGCCTCGTCAGCTTGGTGACGTACGCCGGCCAGTCATAGTCGTGAGGGATGTTGGTGTTCTCCCGCCGCAGGCCGATCGCCGTGTCGTGCTGCTCGCGCATGATGTCGGCGTGACCGGCGTGACGAGCCAGGTCGCAGGTCACGTGGACGATGATCCTTTGCAGCGTCACGGCCTGTCTACCTGGCCGCCACCACGGCACCTGCCCCGGCGCGTCGAGCGGTAGCTGTTCGATCGTCTGGTCCGCGAACACCCCGACACGGCGGTACAGGTCGATCAGCCCATCCTTCGTCTCGTCCTCCCGCGCGTACCAGTCTGCCTGCGGGTCCTCCTCGAACGCCTCCATGGCGACCAGTTTCTCCGGCGTCGGGAATTCGCGCCCGAAGGTAGGCCCGAAGTAGCCGGCTTCGACGTTGAGGCAATGCTTGAGGACTCCCAGCAGGTTGTTGCCGGTCGCGGTGCGGGGCAGTCTGGCTTCACGTTCGCTCAGCCCGTCGAGCTTCCAGATCAGGTCTTCGCGAGCCGCCTGAAGGTAGTGGTGCAGCGCAGCCTTCGCATCGTTCAACTCAGCCATGCCCGCCAGTCTTCCTTATGCGCCGAGCCATCGTGCGAGGTGTCGCTTTCAAGATCAGCGCCCGGCTGGGGGCGGTCGGCATCCTCGTCTGCGGCAGACCGAGCCGTATCAGTCGATGCCGATCGCGGTCAGGACCAGCATGGCGTGGTGTTCCCTGTCCGCGAGTTCGGTGAGGATTGCCGAGGCGCGGGTCAGGTGGTCTGGGCCGGCGGTTGCTCCGGCGGCCGCGATGTGGTGGGAGACCTCGGTCCATAACGGGGCGATCTCGGCGTACAGCTGGTGACCGAGGCGGAGGTTGTCGTCGTCGACGATCGTGGCGCATTCGGCGAGGAAGTCGCGGTACATGTTGCGAAACAGGGCGCCGCCGGTCCCGCCGCGTTCCATCAGCGCCGCGGCCAGCGGAAGGTCGCGGGACGGGTCGCTTGAGCGGTCGAGCCACCGCGCCACCTGTCGGGCTGCCTTGGCGATGCCGCGGTGACCGAGGTTGGCGATGGGTGGGTTGAGAAAGGCGTGTGCGTTGTTGCGGATGGCCGCCCGGATGGCGTCGCCCAGATCGGGCTGGCCGGTGGGGTTGGCGATGGTGTAGGAGAGGTTGCGGGCGGTCATCGGCCCGCGTTCGTCGCGGGCCCGTTGCAGGCTCGTCAGCGTGGTCGTCACGGTGCCGCCCTGCTGGGCGGTGTCGATGAGGTAGGCGTGGGTGTCGTCGTAGCCGTACATCGCGGCGAAGTGGCCGCCGAAGTGGACTTTCGTGGTGAAGTAGTCCAGGTGGTAGCAGTCCAGTCGCAGGCCGACCGGGCGTCCGGCGGTGAGGGCGGCGGCGACGTTCTGCCAGGCCTTTCGAGGCGAGGCGGTCTCCTGGATGTGCAGCGTCAGGCCCAGCCGGTCGGCCACGGTCCGGGTGATCGCGGTCGGCTTGGTGCGGCCGCCGAGGAATGGAAAGTCCATGTCCTTGGCGTCCCAGTAGACGAAGCCCAGACCCTCGCCGAGGCCGAACAGCATGGGCTCGGACAGGTCGAGGCCCTGGTGGCGCAGCAGGGCGCCGAGCGTGGTGGTCTCGCAGTGCTGACCGGCGGGGAACGCCACATTATCGATGATCATTCGGTGTCCTGATCTGCTAGTCGGGCGGGCCGGACGGGGGTCGGACCGGCCAGGCGATCTCCGTGCGGAGCGCCGCCGTGGGTACGCCGGGCGCGGGCGGGACGAGGTAGCGCTCCTCTGCCGGGCCCGCCAGCCCCCGGTCCTGCTCGGCGATCCAGCGCCCCAGGGACCGGTAGGCGGTCTCAAGGTCGTCGTAGCCACCCTCGTGGACGGCCGCGGCGAGCAGGCAGCCCGCCAGTTCCCCGGCCGCGATCGTCGCGGTCGGCCGGGGTGGGTGCCCCACCGGCACGAACACCTCCACCTCCAACTCCGCCGCGTCGAGGTCGTCGCTGAGGTAGCGGGTCCCGGCCGGACCCGCCGGGGCGATCCCCTGCGCGGCGAGGCCGGCGAACAGCCGCGCGAACCCGGGCGCCAGCGCCTCGGCCAGCCCGCTCAGCGGGGTACGCACCAGCACGCGGGCGGTGGGCTGGGCGGGGCGCCACCGTTCGTACACGTGCAGCCAGCCCGGCACGCGCCCCGGCTCGGCCAGCGCGGCCCCCAACTGCCAGGCGATTTCATCCAGCCGGGCCGCCCGCGCGGCCACGCGTTCCCGGTGCCGCTCGATAACGGCGCGTGCCTGCTCCGGGGTGTCGGCCGCCAGGATCACGGCGATCTCGGGCAACGGCACCTCCAGCTCTCGTAGCCGTCGGATCAGCCCCGCCCGGGGGAACTGGTCGACCCTGTACCGGCGGTAGCCGGTAGCCGGATCGACCCATGCCGGGACGAGCAGACCCAGCCGGTCGTAGTTGCGCAGCGCTCGAACGGACAACCGGGTCGCTCGCGCGAACACTCCGATCGGCATCCAGCGCCTCCAACAGCGTCCCTGATCAGCTTAGCGATCCTGAGCCGGATGGGGTTTCCGGGATCGTCTCCCACCGTGGCGGGGTCGCATGGACGTGGAGATGGAATCCCGCGCCCAGTGCGGCTCCTCGCGGCCGGTGGCCGGCGGTGGTGGGTGTGCTGATCGTGTTCACGCTCTGGTGCCGCTGGGCCGCGCGGGGCAGCTTCCGGTCCTTTGGTGCGTGTCCCTCCGGACGCTTGCCCGCTCGGCTGTGGGGTCGGGTGGGGGAGGGTGCCCTGCGTCGCCTGGGCGCGGGGCGTGGTGGCTTGTGCCGGGTGGGGCCGGTCTTCGACCGGTCGCTGCGGCTGCCTGTGGTGGTGGGGGTGACGACGGCGCTGGCTTCGAGTGTGTCCATCACCGAGCGGATCACCATCTGCCCGCTGGTCTTGTCGATGACGGTCTTGCCCTGGTGGGTGAGGCCGCGGGCGGCGATGCGCCGCCAGGCGCCGTGGTCGCGGTCGCCCTGCCAGCCGCAGCTGGTGTTGGGGCAGATGGCCCACTTCCATCCCGGTGTGGTGGGCCGGTCGGGGGCTTTACGGTGCTGTAGCGGGGTCAAACATTGGGGGCAGTGCTTGGACGTGTTGCGGGCGGGGACGGTGACCACGGCGATACCGTGCTCGGCGGCGAGGTGCCGCATCCGGTCGACGATCTTCCCGCGGACCTGCTGGGACAGCCGCGTGTTCAGGCTGTGCCCCATGCCCCGCGCTTCCATCGACCGCAGGTCTTCCAGGTAGATGACGGTCGCCCGGGCGGCGATCGCTTGGTCGACGGTCCAGCGGGCGGCGGCCCAGGCGAGCGCGTCGTTCAAGTTTTGGCGGCGGGAGGACACGTGGCGGATCTCGCCGGACAGCACCTCGTGTTTCGCTCTCAACTGCTCGTCGGGGCGGCCGCCGAGCAGCCGCGCGTACTGGTCGGCCTTCCCATGCAGCCGCTCTGACAAGCGCCGGAGCCGGTGCTGCTTGGTCAAGACCCCAGCGGCGCGGAACTGTCCACCAGCCCCCAATGCCGTGATCCGCCCGGTGTCGTGCAGTCGTAGGGCACCAGCGCTGAGGAGGGTGTTGAGGCCCCAGTCCACACCGACCGCCACGGTGTGACCGGTAGCCCGGGCTTTCGGCACCGGGTGCGTGTATGCCATGTCGGCGCGGACCGTGCCGTCGGTGAGGCGGAGGGTCGGCAGGTGCAGCACCGCCGAGGCGGGAACCGTGGACGGCAGGCTGATCCGACACTCGACCCACGTCCAGTCCCGATACGTCTGCGGATCCGGTCGTAAAGGCAACTGCAGCCGCAGCAGCGCCCTGCCCGGGTCGGTGTCGCAGCGCTCGATGGTGGCCTGCTGCCGGTCACACGCGGCCAGCAGCAGCATCCGCCCGATCCGCGGGACGCCTTCCAACTCGAACACGTCCACCGGCAGCCGACCAGTGGCCTTGACGAACGTGGCGGCCTGCCGGGTCCGGCCCTTGATAACGCTGGACGGCAAATACTCGCCGCCGGGGATCGAGGCCCGAACCTGATCCCACTCGGCCGGGGTGCGCTTGCGCGGATCGGCCGGCCACGTCGACAGGACCCCGGCGGTCACATCGGCACGCCACGCCGCCGAACGAAGCGCACGTCCCGCCTGCTCCTGGACCATCCGCACGACCCGGTCATTGACCCTCACACCCACCGGCGGGGCGACCGTCCACCCCAGACGTCGCAGCGCCATCCACACATTCGACGGCAACCGCCGCCCACCCGCATCCACCCCGCCAGCCAGGACCTCCACATCCACGCTGTTCCAATGCTCGCCGATCAGCGCGGCCACCATGCCCGCCACCAGATCGGCACACCAACCGACCCGCTGCGCCAGCACCGCCCGAGACAGCACCTCACCGGTTGCCTCATCCAGCCCCGCGCGCAGCACAGCACGGGCACACGCGGTCCGGGCCATCTCACCCTCGGCCAGTCGCAGCTTCCCGCTCACCGACTCAACGCCTCAACACCGATCCACAAAAACCGGCCCTCACCGACGACCCACGCCACCGGAACCCTCCCCGAGCCAACCCAAACGTGATGCGCCACAGGGTGAACACCGACACGCTTCCCGGCCTTAAAGAGCCGAAAACATTCCACACAGGCCAATCTATGATCACTGATCATCGATAATCAAATCGGTTAGCCTCGACTCTCTCCCTGCGAGAGGGTCAACCCCGGCGCGGCCCTGCCGCGCACCTGGAGGAAATCATCGTGGAACAGGTGCGGTCGTCCGCAGGTCCCACCCGCTTGCGGACTATTGCTTCCGCCGCGTGATCAGAGACGCAGGTCCGTCTGTCATGATCGAGGACATGGCTGACCTCGTCGACTGATTGGCCTCAACGGTGGATGTCGAACGCACCCACCCTCTCGACGAGCCAGGTCACGTCGGCGCCGCTCGGAACCTCGACCGGCTCGGATCCTCGGCGGAAGACTCGCGCGCCCGCGGCCACGCCATCGAGCCGCATGGCACCGTCGCTCACCCGCAGCCAGGTGCCCTCGCGCATGGCGAGCACCGGGACGTCGTTCTCCTCGAGGAACTGGGTGAGTCGCTCCTCCCGGGTCTCGCCCTGGTGCGTCGAGGCCGGATCCGGGTCGAGGTAGTGGGGGTTGATCTGGAAGGGCACGAGGCCGAAGGTCTGGAACGACGGCGGCTGGACGATGGGCATGTCGTTCGTCGTGCGCAGGCTCGGCGTCGCGGCGTTGGTGCCGGCACTCGACCCGAGGTAGGGCATCCCCTCGGCGACCCGGGCGCGCACGACGTCGATCAGGCCGAGCTCGTGGATCGCCTTGACGAGGCGGAAGGTGTTGCCGCCGCCGACGAAGACGGCCTCGGCACCGGCGACCAGGTCGCGCGGCGTGCCCTCGTGTGCTCCGCGGACGGTGATGCCCAGCGGCTCCATGGCACCCCGGACCGTCTTGGTGTAGGCGTCGTGGTCCGCCAGCGCGAACGGGACGAACACGATGGAGCGCAGGCCGTCGAGTGTCTCGAGGATCGCCTCGCGCGCGTGCTCGAGGTAGGCCCGCCCGGGGGCCGTCGAGTTGGACAGGAGCAGGAGGTTCTGGGGGCCCTGGGGCATTGGTGTCTCCTCGCGGTGGTCGGCCTGGCTCAACGGCGCGGCGCTCAGTGGGCTCGGGTCGGCTTGGTCTGCCGGGCTACGGCGGCCGAGTTCGCCCGGTTGTCGAGTAGGGCGGACAGTTGCTCCGCCGCCGCCTGCAGTGCAGGCAGGTGGTCTCGGATGTCGTCGGAACGCGCCGGATACTTGCTCTCGCCGAGACTGAGCGAGCCGACGGGCCGCCCTCTGAGCATGATGGGAACGGCGAGCGCCCGGGTGGCGTAGTCGTATTCGCCCTCGGAGTAGGCGTACCCCTGCGCGACGGCCTCGACGAAGAGGCGTTCGAGCTCATGCTCGTCGACCCTGGTCAGCTCGGTGAATGTCGCGAAGACCCGCCCCGAGATGAGGGCCCGCCGCTCGTTGCCGTCAAGGAAGGCGAAGTAGCCGCGGGAGGTGGCTCCCGCGTTGGCCGGGTACAGCTCGCCGACGAGCGGATGACTGCGCAGCGGTCCGCCGCCGTCGACGGCCGCGACGCACCGGACGTGGAGCCCGTCCGGGACGGCGAAGAGGGCCGTGCGATCGGTCTGGAAGGCGAGCGGCTCCAGCACCCGGTGCGCCAGGGCGGCCAGGCCTCCCGTGCGTTCCCAGACGGCGGCCATCCGCCACATCGTCGGGCCGAGGCTGTAGCGGCGGGACACCGGATCGGCGCTGAGGAAGCCGCGGGCGGCGAGCGCGGCGAGGATGCGCTGCGCGGTCGACTTGTCGATGGCGAAGGCCTCGGCAAGCTCCATGACGCCCCAGTCGCGGCGCCGCTCGGTGAACGACAGCAGGACCTCCAGGGCGCGGTCCACGGTCTGGAGCGGCGAGCGGGGGCGAGCGCCCGTGTCTGACATGGGTCCTCCGGGATGGGCGGGACGGGTGAGAACCTACCGCACCCGGAGCCGATCAGGGACGCCCTCTCAAATACAGAGAAAGTATTGCTCAGGGGTGACGGGCGAGCGAATCCTGGGCGCCGAGACCAGGTCAGACCCAACGAAGCGCAGATTGGAGGTGGCTGTGAACCACGTGGTGCGACGAGTCCTCGCGATGATCCCGGCACTCTTCGGCGTCGTGCTCTGCATCTTCCTGCTCACCCGCGTCCTGCCCGGCGACCCGGCCCGGACTCTCGCTGGGGAGCAGGCTGACCCGGCGACCGTCGACAAGATCCGTGCCGAGATGGGCCTCGACCAGCCGCTGGTCGCTCAGTTCGTCTCCTACGTGCGCGGCCTCTTCGCTGGAGACTTCGGATTCGCGTGGCACACCGGCCAGCCCGTCCTCGCGGACTTCACCTCCCGGCTGCCGGCGACGGTCGAACTCGCCATCGTGGCGATCCTCATCTCGCTGCTGCTGGGGGTCCCCATCGGTGTCATCAGCGCGACGCGTCGCGACCGGCCGATCGACCACGCCAGCCGCATCTTCTCGCTGATCGGGGCGTCGATGCCGCTCTTCTGGCTCGCCCTCATCGTGATCTTCGTCTTCTACAACAAGCTCGGGTGGGAGCCGGCCCCGCTGGGCCGTATCGCCCAGGACGTGAACCCACCGACGTCGATCACGGGTCTCTACGTCCTCGACTCGCTCCTGACCGGTGACCTGGTCGCGCTGAAGTCGTCGCTGGCCCACATAATCTGGCCGGCCCTGTGCCTCGCCACCGGGAGCACGGCGATCATCGCCCGGATGACCCGGTCCGAGATGCTCGAGGTGATCAATCAGGACTACGTGCGCACCGCTCGCTCCAAGGGCCTGCCGCCGGCCAAGGTCATCCTCAAGCACGCGCTGAAGAACGCCGCCCCCGTCGTCGTGACCGTCGTCGGGCTCCAGTTCGGCCAACTCCTCGGTGGCGCGGTCATCACCGAGACCGTCTTCAGCTGGCCGGGCGTCGGCTTCTATGTCGTCCAGTCCGTGCTCGCCACCGACTATGCGCCGGTCCAGGCCTTCACGCTGCTCGCCGCGGCCATCTACCTGACGGTCAACCTCTGCGTCGATCTGTTCAACGCCCGCCTGGACCCGAGGATCGAGAATGCCTGACACCACCGTCTCCGCCTCTGCGCGTGGCGTCCGGGCCGCGTCGTCCGACCGGGCGCGGTCGAGGCCCACGACGGCCTGGCGCCTGCTGGTCCGCAACCGCCTGGCGATGGTCGGCCTCGTCTTCATCGCGATCTGGACCATCGGCGCTCTCGTGGCCGGCCTGCTGCCGTACTCGCCCACCGCGACCGGCGCCGGAGGGCTCCTCGAGCCGCCCTCCGCCGCACACCTGTTCGGCACGGACAACTTCGGCCGCGACATCCTCGCCCGGGTGCTGGCCGGCGGGCGGATCTCTCTCTGGACCGGGCTCATCGCCGTCGGGATCTCGCTGCTCATCGGTGTCCCGATCGGCGCCATCTCCGGCTTCCTCGGTGGCGTGGTGGGTGCGGTGCTCATGCGGGTGATGGATGTGCTGCTCGCCTTCCCGTCGCTCGTGCTGGCCATGGCGATCGCCGCCGCCCTCGGCCCGGGCCTGGCCAGCGCGATGATCGCCGTGGGCGTCGTCGGCATCCCCGAGTTCGCCCGCATCGTCTACAGCCAGACCCGCTCGCTCCGGGAGCGTGACTTCGTCGAGGCGGGGCGCGCCATCGGCCTGCGTGATCGGACGATCCTCACCCGTCACATCGTCCCGAACACCGTTGCCCCGATCCTCGTCCGGGTGACTCTCGGCATGGGCTACGCGATCCTCACGGCCGCCTCGCTCAGCTTCATCGGCCTCGGCGCGCAGCCGCCGACGGCGGAGTGGGGCGTCATGATCTCGGACGGCCGTGGCTACATCATCAGCGGCGAGTGGTGGATGACCGTCTTCCCCGGCATCGCCATCGCCACCTCGATTCTCGGCTTCAACCTCGTCGGCGACGGCCTACGCGACGTCCTCGACCCGCGCCTGCAGACGAGCCGATGACCCGGTTCGTATCCGCCACGGGCGCCAGCCCATCCACTCCCTTCCATCGCATCTTCCCCCACCCGTACATGAAGGAGAACAGCGTGAAGCGCAGCGCCACCCTGGCCGCCGCGGTCGCCGTCATGTTCGCCGCAGCCGGCTGTGGAGCCAACGCCAACCAGGGCGGCTCCTCGCGTGCCGGTGCGGCTGCCAAGGACACCCTCGTCGCCGCCTACTCCGAGGGCGGCAAGACCCTCAACCCGGCCGAGGCCAACGACGTCACCTCCGACACGTTCGTCGTGGCGGCCTACGACCAACTCGTCACGTACGACCGCACGACGACGAACGGCAAGCCGACCGCCAAGACGGACAAGATCGTGCCGATGCTGGCGGAGTCGTGGAAGGTGAGCGACGACTCGAAGAGCTACACCTTCACGCTGCGCCAGGGCGTGAAGTTCGAGGACGGCTCGGCCCTCGACTCCGACGACGTCGTCAAGTCGTTCGACTTCATCAAGAAGTCCAAGTCGGCGAGCTTCCTCTACGGCATGGCCGGCATCGGCACGGTGACGGCGACCGACCCGCGCACCGTGCAGATCGACCTCACCGCGCCGAACCACCTCTTCCTCCAGATCCTGCCGATGTACTCGTTCTCGATCATCAACATCGACAAGGTCAACGCCGAGGGTGGCGCCGCCTGGCTCGACACCCACACCGCGGGCTCCGGCCCTTACCGGGTGACGAAGTGGGACCCGGCGACCGAGGCCGTGCTCGAGCGCAACGACACGTACTGGGGCGAGAAGCCGGCCCTGCGCAAGGTCAACACGAAGTTCATCGGCGAGGCGAGCAACCGCGTCCAGCTCCTCACCAAGGGCGAGGTCGACCTCGCGCTCGAGGTGCCGGCGAAGGACGTCGACACCCTGTCGAAGCAGTCCGGCGTCGCCATCGACTCCCGCGCCAGCAACAAGATCCTCTTCTTCGGGATGAACAACGCCATCAAGCCGTTCGACAACCCGAAGGTCCGCCAGGCCGTGTCGTACGCGATCCCGTACGACAAGCTCATCGGCGACGTCATGAAGGGCCAGGCGTCGTCGATGCGCTCGTCCGTGGCCAGCTCGACCCCGGGCTTCTCCGACGCCGGCTACGTCTACTCGCACAACCTCGACAAGGCCAAGGCGCTCCTCGCGGAGGCCGGCTACCCCAACGGCTTCAGCTTCGACTTCACCCTCGGCAGCGGCTTCGACGACTGGTCGGACGACGCCGTGCTCATCCAGGCCGAGCTGGCGAAGATCGGCGTGACGATGAACATCCACAAGATGGCGCGTCCGCAGTTCCTCGAGGCGCTCGCGACGAAGAAGGTGCAGAGCTACATCAGCCGCTGGACCTCGTTCGTCAACGACCCGGGCTATCACCTCGGCCTCCTGTTGACCAGCGACGGCACGAGCAACTACGTCAACTTCAACAACCCTGAGGTCGACAAGCTCTGGAAGCAGGCCTCGACCGAGCCGGACCAGGACGTCCGCAACGATCTGTACGGCAAGGCGCAGGAGATCATCAACACCCAGGCGCCGTGGGCCTACCTGTACGAGTACAACATCGTCGTCGCGGAGCGCGCGGGCGTGCAGGGGTACACGTCGTACCCCGACGGGATCATCCGCTTCTTCCAGTTGAGCAACAAGGGCTGACGCCGAGAAGGGGGAGGCGTGCCGCTGGGCCCGCTGCCATCCCGACGCGCGGCCAGCGGCCGCCTCCCCGCGCACCATCACGAATCCGACGCCCCGTACACCAAACGACACTTGGAGCCTGACGTGGCCACGCAATCCTCCGACTGGGAGACCCGGGTCCTCGACGAGATCGAGCGCACCCGGGACGAACTGCTGACGCTCGCCGGAGACCTCATCCGGATCCCGAGCGAGAACCCCCCGGGGGACTGCACGGAAGTCGGCACCTTCATCGCCGACCATCTGCGCGCCGAGGGCCTCGACCCCGAGGTCCACGACGCGGGCGATGGTCGCCTCAGCATCGTCGTCCACCGTGCCGTGAGCAACGCCGCGGTGGGCGGCGACCCCACGACGGCGCGCCACCTCGTGCTCGCCGGCCACACCGACGTCGTACCCGTCGGTGACCTCAGCCGCTGGACTTTCCCGCCCTTCGCAGGTGACGTCGTCGACGGTTACCTGTGTGGTCGCGGAGCGAGCGACATGAAGGCCGGTCTCGCCGGCGTCATCCACACACTCGTCGTCCTCCACCGCCTCGGTGTCCCGCTGGCCGGCAGGCTGTCGCTCGCCGCGGTCCCCGACGAGGAGCAGGGCGGCTCACGCGGGGCGGACTGGCTCCTCGACCAGGGGGTCCTCGACGGCGCGACCGGCGCGATCATCGCCGAGCCCGCCGAGCGGACGCACCCGACGATCGGCCAGAAGGGCAGCAACTGGTTCCGCATGACGATCGACGGCAAGCCGGGGCACGGCAGCCTCCAGCCGCTGCACGGCGTCAGCGCGAACCTCCTCGCGGCCCGGGCCGTCGTCGCCCTGCAGCAGCTCTGGGACATGAAGCCGTCCGCGCCCGAGGACGTGCGCGACCTCATCGAGAGCTCGAAGACGTTCGCCGAGGAGCGCGAGGGCTACGCTCCCGGCATCGGTGCCGTCTTCGAGCACGTCACCGTCAACATCGGCACGATTCGCGGCGGCACGTCCTCCAACGTCGTCGCGGACCGGTGCGTCGTCGAGGTCGACACCCGCGTGCCGATCGGGCTGTCGCGCGCCGAGGTCCTCGCCCGGGCCGACGAGCTGCTCGCCGAGGCTGGCGTCGAGGCGACGATCGAGCCGATCGGCTTCTGCAGCGAGCCGAACTGGACATTGCCGAGCGACCCCATCGTCACCGAGCTCGTCGCGGCCCTGCGCGAATTGACGGGGGACCCCACCACGGAGGGGGTGCTCCAGTGGGCGTCCTCCGACGCCCGCACCTTCCGCAGCCACGGCATTCCCGTGCTCCAGTACGGGCCGGCCGAGCTGGCCACCATCCACGGCTTCGACGAGAAGGCGCCAGTCGCCGACGTCGTCCTCGCCGCGAAGACCTACGCCCTGACCACCCTCCGGTACCTCGGCGTCGCCGAGACCGCTGTCGAAAGCGAATGATCGTGCTGTCCCACGTCCTTACGGCCCTCGACCTCCTCGACCGCCCCGACGCATCCGGTGATCTCGTCGCCGAGCACCTGCGTACCCTCGGCGACGCTGCCTGCTCGATCACCGTCGAGACGGTGGCGGGTGAGCTCGGTTCGACCGACTTCATCTGCGTCACCGTCCCGGGCAGCCGCGGCAGGACCGCCGGCGGCGACGCCCCGACGCTCGGTGTCGTCGGGCGCCTCGGCGGCATCGGCGCCCGGCCGGAGCTGATCGGCTACGTGTCCGACGGCGACGGGGCGACCGCCGCCATCGCCGCGGCCGCCAAGCTCCTCGCGATGCACGCCCGCGGCGATGTCCTGCCCGGCGACGTCGTCATCTCGACGCATATCTGCCCCGACGCGCCGACCCGTCCACACGATCCCGTGCCCTTCATGGACTCGCCCGTCGACATCACCGCGATGAACGAGCACGAGGTCACCTCGGCGATGGACGCCGTCCTGTCCATCGACACCACAAAGGGCAACCGCCTCATCAACCACCGTGGCATCGCCATCTCCCCGACGGTCCGCGCCGGCTACATCCTCCCCGCGAGCGCCGACCTCATCGGCGTCCTCGAGACCGTGTCGGGTGAGCCCGCCGTCGTCTTCCCGCTGTCGACGCAGGACATCACGCCGTACGGCAACGGCCTCTACCACCTCAACTCGATCCTCCAGCCGGCCGTCGCGACGGCCGCGCCCGTCGTCGGTGTCGCCATCACGACGGTGACGCCCGTGGCCGGCTGCGCGACCGGCGCGAGTCACGAGGTGGACATCGCCCTGGCCGCGCGCTTCGCCGTCGAGGTCGCCAAGGGCTTCACCGCGGGTGCCGTGTCCTTCCACGACGAGGCCCAGGCAGCGCTCCTCGAGAGCCTCTACGGCCCGGCCACCCACCTGCAGACGAGCGGGCAGGTCCCCGCGCACGCCTGAGCGGGCGTGCGAGACCGAGCCCAGCGGCACACGGAACCAAGGAGCACGGACATGGCTGAGACTCTGTTGTCGATCGAGAACCTCTCGATCCGCATCGACACGTCCCGCGGCCCGATCCACCCGGTCCGGGGCCTCGACCTGACCATCGCACGCGGCGAGATGGTCGGGCTGGTCGGCGAATCGGGCTCGGGCAAGAGCGTCACCGCCATGTCGATCACCGGATTGCTGCCGGCGCGGCAGGCGCACATCACCGGCGGGCACATCCGCTTCGACGGACGTGACCTCGCCGCGCTGTCGGACCGGCAGATGCGCGGGATCCGCGGCAAGGACATCGCGACGATCTTCCAGGAGCCGATGACCGCGCTCAACCCGGTCTTCACGATCCGCGACCAGCTCACCGAGCCGTTGCGCCAGCACCTGCGCCTAGGCCGACGGCAGGCGGCCGACCGAGCGGGCCAACTGCTCGACATGGTGGGGATCCGCAACACCGCACGCGTCCTCGCGGGCTACCCGCACGAGCTGTCCGGCGGGATGCGCCAGCGCGTCATGATCGCCATGGCCATGGCATGCGAGCCCAAGCTGCTCATCGCCGACGAGCCGACGACGGCGCTCGACGTGACGACTCAGCTGCAGATCCTCGACCTCATCATGGACCTGCAGGAGCAGCACGGGACGGCGGTCCTGCTCATCACGCACGACCTCGGTGTCGTCGCCCAGACCTGCCAGCGGGTCGCCGTGATGTACGGCGGTGAGCTGCAGGAGACGGCGCCGACGGAGCAGCTCTTCGCCGCGCCGCAGGCCGACTACACGAAGCGGCTGCTCAGTTTCATCCCCTCCGCCAACGAGCACGTCATCGAGGCGGTCGAGGCGCTCGCCGAGGGAAGCACGGCGCGCGACGGCTCCGGGTCGGTTCGCGTCGAGGCACGCACGGCCGCGCCCACGGAAGCACCCGACGACGACGTGCCGGTGCTGCTCGAGGTCACCGACCTGACGAAGGTCTTCACCGGGCGACGCCGCCGGCTGGGACGTCCGGCCGACACCATCACGGCGGTCGACGGCGTGTCCTTCCGGGTCCGCCGTGGCCGCACGCTCGCCATCGTGGGCGAGTCCGGTTCGGGCAAGTCGACAACCGGTCGGGCCCTGCTGCGCCTGCACGAGCCGACGTCGGGGACGGTGACCTTCAACGGGGCCGACCTCCTCGCGGCCGGTGACGACGAGTTGCGCCGCCTCCGCTCCCAGATGCAAATCGTCTTCCAGGACACGTACGCCTCGCTCGACCCACGGTGGACCATCCACCGGGCACTCGCCGAGCCGCTGCGGTTGCACACGGACCTCGACGACGCGGCGATCCGCGCCCGCATCGTCGAGGTCCTCGAGACGGTCGGCCTGGGGGAGGAACACATCGACCGCTTCCCGCACGAGTTCTCCGGGGGCCAGCGCCAGCGGATCGGCATCGCCCGGGCCCTCATCCTCAACCCGAGCCTCGTCGTCTGCGACGAGCCCGTATCGGCACTCGACGTGTCGGTGCAGGCCCAGGTGCTCGACCTCATGAAGCAACTGCAGCGAGACCTCGGGCTCACCTACGTCTTCATCTCGCACGACCTGTCCGTCGTCGAGATGATGGCCGACGAGATCGTCGTGATGAGCCAGGGCCGCGTCGTCGAGCAGGGCACCGTCGAGCAGATCTTCACAGCGCCTCAGCACCCCTACACCAAGGCGCTCCTCGCCGCGATCCCGATCGCCGACCCCAACGCGCGCGTCGACCGCGCCGTGCGACGCCGCATCGTGGAGCGTGGCGTCGCGGCCGCGGACCTGCCCGAGAAGGCGGTGGCGTGATGCACGTGCCGGTTGTGGGCCGGGCGAACCACGTGCGGCCGAGACTTGGTCTCGTCACGATCGGTCAGGCGCCCCGCACCGACCTCATCCCCGATGTCGAGGCCGCCCTCTCCGGCGTCGACTGGGTCGAACACGGCGCGCTGGACCTCCTCGACGCGGACGGCATCGCCCGGCTCGCGCCGCGCGCCGGGGAGCACACCCTCGTTTCCCGCCTGCGGGACGGTTCGCGCGTCCGCCTCGGCGCGACGAGCATCGCCCCAGCACTCGACGACGCCATCCGACGTTGCGTAGCGGATCGGTGCGGGGTCGTCCTCGTGCTGTGCACCGGCCGCGTCGAGCACGGCCCGACGTCGGTGCCGGTGCTCCACGCGGAGGACCTCGCCCACGAGCTCATGGAGCAGCTCGTCGGCGAGGGCTCCCTGGGTGTGCTGTGCCCGGTGCCGGAGCAGTTGACGGACATCCGGGAACGGTGGGAAGGGCGCCTGGGCCGCCCGGTCACCGCGGCGGCCGTAGACCCCTACACGGCTGGGCTCGACGAGGTAGCGGCCGCGGGACGGCGGGTCACCGCGGATGGCGCCGACGTGGTCTTTCTCGACTGCATCGGCTACACCGGCGAGCAGCGGGAAGTGCTTGCCGCCAAGAGCATCCGAGCCGAGACCGCCCGCCACCTCGCGGTGACGGGCGCGGTGGAGCTCCTGTCTTCCGCCCCGCACGATGGCCATGAACGCTCACCGGGTTGGTGAGTCCTGATCGGGGAGTTCCGCGTTGAGGCGGTCCGGCCAGTCGTCGCCGGTAAGACCGCCGCCAGGAGCACGTCCCGCCCGTCCTGTGCCGGCCGGGCACAATGCGACTCGGTGCGCGGTCGCAGCTGAAGGCGGGTTCGCCAACGCCTCGTCAAGGCAGTCGTCCCGGATTGCGGCAAAGCCCAGCGCGTCGGGGCCGCCCTCGTATGGTGGTGGGGTGACCGAGCGATCCCTGACCTTGATGGCGGTGCATGCGCACCCCGACGACGAGGCGACGAGCACGGGCGGCATCCTCGCCCGGTATGCGGCGGAGGGAATCACGACAGTGCTCGTGACCTGCACGGATGGGCAGTGCGGCGACGGGCCCGGTGGGGTCAAGCCGGGCGACCCGGGGCATGACCCGCAGGCCGTGGTGGCGATGCGCAGCGCCGAGTTGACGGCCAGCTGCGAGGCGTTGAAGGTCACGCACCTGGAGACGCTCGGCTATGCCGACTCCGGAATGATGGGTTGGGCGGCCAACGACGCGCCCGGCGCGTTCTGGAACACCCCGGTGGGTGAGGCGGCCGACCGGCTGGCCGAGTTGATCCGGCGCTACCGGCCCGACGTCGTCGTCACCTATGACGAGAACGGCTTCTACGGCCACCCGGACCACATCCAGGCCCACCGCATCACCATGGCCGCGGTCGAGCGTACGGACATTCCCGCAAAGGTGTACTGGACCACGGTGCCACGCAGGGCGTTCCAGGAGTTCGGCCGCGTCATGAAGGAGATCGGCGTCGAGTTCCCGGAGCCGGACGGACTGTCGGAGGAGATGCCGGCGCTCGGCCTGCCGGACGACGAGATCACCACTTGGGTGGACACGAGCGCCTACGGCGGGGAGAAGTTCGAATCCTTGGTCGCACACGCCAGCCAAGCCGAGAACATCTTCTTCCTGCAACTCGGTCAGGAGCGGTTCACCGAACTCATGGGCGTGGAGACCTTCGTCCGGGTCCGCGACACCACCGGTGCGCCGACGCCGGAGGACGACCTGTTCGCCGGGCTACGCTGACCGGCACCGAGTGGGGTCGGGCCGGTCCTGGTGCCGGCAGCGCCATCAAGGGTGGCTTCGGCCCGCGCGAGCGGCAGCGGCGAGGACTAGGGCTGACTGCTCCGCCAGCGCCCCGGTCGCCTCCCTGAGCGAGTCGTTTCCGCCCGCTGCCGGCGGTTGGGCCGTCGCTGCCCGTGCTGGCACGGCCACTGCAGCGGGTATCATGCATCAAGCTCAGGGGAGTTCGGGCAGCGGTCTAGAGGAAGTTTGGGAGCTATGTCGGCGGCGCAGAGGGCATCCGCTGGGGTCGCCGAAAACGACGTCTCGAAGAAGGACGTGATCGTCCAGAGGCTTCGTGAGGAGATCGTGTCCGGGGCTATCGCGCCGGGGGAGAAGCTCTCAGAGGCGCGCCTCGCCGAGCGGTTCGGGGTCAGTCGGATGCCGGTGCGTGAGGCGTTCAAGGAGCTCGAAGGTGCCGGATTTGTGTCGATCGAGCGTCGCCGTGGCACTTTCGTCAAGAGCCTTAGCCGGCACGAGATCCTCGATCTCTTCGAGGTGCGTGAGGCGGTGGAGGGGATGACCGCCCGGCTGTGCGCGAACCGCGCCAGCAACGAGCTCATCGCACGGATCGACGAGGTGATGGCGTCGATGCAGGACTGCGTCGAGGCTGGCGACACCGACGGCTACAGCGCGGTGGATGCGCGGTTGCACGAACTCATTACCGAGGGTGCCGGCAATGACCGGTTGAGCGACCATTACCGGTTGCTGGTCCAGCATCTGAACCGCGGCCTGCTGTCGTCGATCGTGACCAGGCGAGAGGGGCGGATGCGGCGGTCGCTCGCGGAGCACCGCGCTGTGGTGTACGCCATCCGCGCGCGGAATGCCGATGCGGCGGAAGAGGCCATGCGTGCCCATGTGCAGCAGGGCCGCCTCGAACTTCAGGACGAGGTCACGGCGAAGTTCGGTCGCTGACCGGTCCGGCGCTTTCGCGCTCGACCTCGGGGGCCAGGAGGCCCGTCGCTGGACGTGAGCAGCGGCCCGACCCCGCCATCCCGTATGTGAGCCCAGCCCGGCACCGGCACACAGCCGTTGATCGCGCGTCCGGGTGGGCACGTGCGCGCAGTCTTGCCGTCCTCGGCCGGTGAGGTGGCCCTGGCCGGCCTGGGTGGCCCTCGCTTCGACCACCGTTCCGGTGCCGACGCTGAGTCGGCCTGGCCTGCGGCACGTCATCCGGAGTTCGGGTCGGATCAACCTCTTGACAACTGGTATGGCAGATCAGCAGTATCTGGTGCACGTAACCGCGCTCCCGCAGTCTAGGCGCTTGCATCTGCCATACCAGTTTCTCCACCGGTCCGTTTCACCCCTGTTACCTGCACGGGCAGCAGCCGACGAAAGGGCTCGCATGCGTACCAAGATCGCGATCGTGTCAGCCGTTACCGCCATACCCCTCGCACTCTCGGCGTGTGGGGTCTCGGGCGACGGAGCGGCTGCCGACGGGACCAAGAACATCGGTTTCATCTCCCAGGCCCCCCGCAACGACGGCGGGTTCACCCAGTTCGGCCTGGCCGGCGTGAACGCGGCGGTCGAAGCTGACAAGAACCTCAAGCTGTCCTCCATCGTCGACAACGCCGCCAACTCACAGGAGCAGATCCAGGGCTTGGAGTCGCTGGCGGCGAAGAACCAGATCGTGGTCGCCGACGGCGCCTCGTTCAACAAGGCCGTCGCGGTCGTGGCGCCGAAGTATCCGAAGGTGCACTTCATCCTGGTGGCCGCCGACCTCGACGCCTACGCCGAGAACGTGACCTCGGTCAGCGCCGCCGTTGGCTACAACGCCATCGTGGTCGGGGCCGTCGCTTCGGCCCACTCCCGGACCAAGAAGCTCGGGATGATCGCCGGCCTCCAGGTTCCCGCGTCCGGCGCGTGGTATTACGGCATGGCTCAAGGCGCCGCGCTGGAGAATCCGAACACCAAGGTCGTGCAGACCTACACCGGCGACTACAACGATGTCGGCAAGGCCAAGCAGGCCGCCGAGGCAATGATCGCCAGTGGCGTCGACTCGATCCTCTCCGACCTCGACAGTGGCTCCGGGGGCGTCTACCAGGCCACCGGCGGGTCCGCCAGCCCCGCCGACGTGTACGACGTTTTCGCCCTGCACTGCGACTCGAGTCCCCACATCATCGGCTCCGGCGTAGTGAGCTGGTCCGACATCCTGAAGAACGCTGTCTCCGACGCCGTTGCTGGCAAGCTGCCGGCGGGTGCCATCAGCTACGGCCTGGGCACCGGCGCGCTGCGATTCGAGTTCTGTCCGGGCAAGGGGACGGCGGAGGAGAAGGGGCTCGTCGAGAAGATCACCAAGGACATCACCGACGGCAAGATCGTCGCTGACAAGGGTGTTCTCCTCCCCAAGCCGGCCTACCACTTCGAGCAGCGTTAGGCCGCCGTCGATGAAGACTCGTCCCGATTCCGGCCCCGCCCGCCGCGGCACGGGCACCGGAGCTTCCGCTCTCCGGCTCACCGGAGTGACCAAGAGGTTCGGCTCCTTCGTCGCCAACGATGCCGTTGACCTCGACATCGCCTGGGGTGAGATCCACGCCCTCCTCGGCGAGAACGGTGCGGGCAAGACCACGCTCATGCGGATCGTCACCGGCCTCTACACCCCGGATGAGGGTGGCCTCGAGCTCGACGGAGAGCCGGTGCGTTTCCGCAGGCCCGAGCATGCCTTGCGGGCCGGAATCGGGATGGTCCACCAGCATTTCACGCTGGTACCGACACTGACCGAGCTCGAGAACCTCGCTATCGCACCAGCCGCCGTTCCATGGCGCAACGGTCTGACCGAGGCGCGCCGCCGGTCGCAGGAGGTGGCTACGGCAACCGGGCTGCGGATCACGCCCGACCGGCTGGTCGCCGACGCGTCGGTGGGGGAGCGGCAGCGGCTGGAGATTGTCAAGTTGCTGTGCCGCGGTGCCCGGATCCTCATCTTCGACGAGCCGAGCGCCGCGCTGAGCCCGGGTGAGTGGGACGAACTCGCCAACCTGATGCGGCGGCTTGCCGCCGACGGTCATGCGGTCATCCTGATCTCGCACAAGCTGTCGGAGGTCTTCAGCGTCGCGGACCGCTACACGGTGCTGCGCCGAGGCGCGGTGAGCGGTTCGGGAACAATCGCGGAGGCAACCCCCGACCACCTGGTGACCCTGATGGTCGGCGATCGAATGGCCGACCGCCCGCCGCTTCCCGCCGGCACGCCGGGTCCCGCCGTCCTCACTATCCGCGGTCTCGACGTCGCTCGGGACCACAACCAGCCGGCCGGCCCGAAGGCGCTCCAGGGCATCGACCTCGAGGTGCGCCGGGGCGAGGTCCTGGGAGTCGCCGGGGTCGCCGGTAGTGGTCAGTCCGAGCTCGTCGAGGTGCTCATGGGCATCCGGCCGGCGCTGTCGGGGGCTATCGAGCTGGCGGGGCGGCCCTTCACCCATCGGTCGCCGCGGGGGTTCTTCCGAGCCGGCGGTGCGGTGATTCCGGAGGACCGGCACCACGCGGCGATCGTCCCCGGGATGACCCTCTGGGAGAACATCACCCTACGGTCGCTGCGCTCCGCGCCGTTGAACAGGCAGGGATTGCTCGACGTCCGGGCGGCGTCCGCCGAGGCGCGCCGGCTGATGCACGAGTTCGACGTACGCGCCGACAGCGAGAACCTGCCGATCGGGCGGCTCTCCGGCGGAAACCAGCAGAAGGCCGTCCTCGCCCGGGAACTGTCGGGGAATCCGGCCCTGCTGATCGCCGCACAGCCCGTGCGCGGTCTCGACGTCCGGGCGGCGGACTTCGTCTACCGGAGCCTCGTCGCGCACCGCGAACGCGGCGGTGCCGTGCTGCTGATCTCGATGGATCTCGACGAGGTCATCTCGATGTCCGACCGGATCGCGGTGCTCGCTCACGGACGCATCCAGGGCGTCGTCGACGCCGCGAAGGCCACCCGCGCCAGCCTCGGCGCCCTCATGACGTCGTCCGGAGAGGCCCTCTGATGCTGTCGAAAGACCTGATCATGCGGTTGCTCGTGCAGGTGGGAGTGGCCTTGGCGGCACTGGCCGTCGGCGCGCTCCTGCTGGTGGCGATCGGGGTGGCGCCGCCCGACGCGCTCCACGCCTTCTGGAGCGGCACCTTCGGGACGCCGACCAACGCCGGCACGACCCTCACCCAGGCCGTGCCGCTGCTCCTGGTCGCGCTCGGCTGGATCCTGACCACCCGGGCCGGACGCCTGCACGTCGGCTTTCCCGGTCAGATCCTCGCCGGGGGATCCCTGGCCACGGCTGTCGGGCTGCAGTGCGGTAGCCTGCCCGGCCCGGTCGCGGTGATGCTCACCGCCATCGCCGGCATCGTCGGCGGCGCCCTCTGGGCGGGCCTGACCGCCTGGTTGTGGGCCTCGCGCGGGGTACTTGAGATCGTCTCGTCGCTCCTGCTCAACCTGGTCGCGATCCAGGTCGCGGACTGGTTGGTCCGGGGGCCGCTGCAGGGCTCCCTGGACGGTCAACCCCAGTCGGCGAACTTCCCGGCCGCCGCGCTGTGGCCGAGCGTCGAGTCGATCCCTGGCCGCACCCTCTCGTACGACGTGGTGCTCCTCCCGGTGTGCGCGATCGCCGTGGTGCTGTTGCTGTCCCGCACCGCGTTCGGCTTCCGCCTGCGGGTAGCCGGCGGCAACCAGGAGGCCGCTCGGTGGTCCGGCATCGATCCGGTCCGCGAAGGGGTCGCGGCCATCGTGATCTCCGGTGGGTTCGGCGGTCTCGCGGGCGCCGCGCTGCTCTTCGCCGGTTCCGCGCCGTGGATGAGCGACGGATTCGAAGCCGGCGTCGGCTTCAACGGCATCGCGGTCGCCCTGCTGGCACGCAACTCACCAGTCGGCGCGGTCGCCACCGCCGTCGTGTTCTCGGCGCTGAACGTCGGTGGGACCGCCATGCAGGCCCAGTTGGACGTGCCGTCCTCGCTGGCCTCGGTTCTCCAGGGCGCCGTCATCGTGCTGGTCCTGGTGGCGGCCGTCGTCCTGCGCGGCCGCACGAGGGCGTCGTCCGCGGCCAAGCCCGCCCCCGCCCGTCGTCGCTCCGGCGTCGTCGCCCACAGCGGTGCCCGGACCGAGGAGGCCTGAGATGGGTATCTTCGACGTCGCGTTCCTCGTCTCGGCGATCACGATCGCCGCCCCGATCCTGCTCGCCGCAACCGGGGAACTCGTCTCCGAGCGAGCCGGCGTACTGAACGTCGGGCTCGAAGGTGTGCTGCTCGTCGGCGCCTTCGGCGGCTACCTCGTGATGGCCGGCACCGGGAACATCGCGGTCGGCTTCCTCGGCGGCATCGTCGGCGGCCTGCTCTTCGGGGCGCTGATGGGCGTGCTCGCGATCGAGACCAAGGTCGACCAGATCGTCTCCGGCATCGCACTGACCCTGCTCGGCTACGGCCTGACGGCGTTCCTCAACGACGACGTCTTCAGCAAGCCGCGCGCCTTCGACCCGCTGCCCCGACTCGCGATCCCGGTGCTCTCGGACGTGCCCGTCCTCGGGCCCGCCCTGTTCACCCAGGACGCCTTCATCTACGCCACGGCCGTCGTCGTCGTCCTCGTGGCCCTGGCACTGACTCGGACGACCTGGGGCATCAACCTGAAGGCGACCGGTGAGAGCCCGGTATCCGTCGACGCTGCCGGCGTCAGCGTCCGCGGGCTGCGCTGGGCCGGCGTCCTCTTCTCGGGGGCCTGCGCCGGAGCGGCGGGCGCCTACATCTCCATCGGTGACGTCGGTGTCTTCCGTGAGGCCATGACCGGCGGGCGTGGCTATCTGGCGATTGCCGCGGTCCTGTTCGGCGGCTGGCGGCTGAGCGGGCTGGGCCTTGCCGTCGCGATCTTCGCGGTCACCGATGCCACCCAGTTGCGGCTGCAGGCCGTCGGCGACATCCCTCGTGAGGTATGGGTCGCCGCGGCCCTACTCATTCTGGTGGCTCTCGGCAGCCGGCGCGTCCGGAGTGCGGCGGCCACCTCCCGCCTCGACCGGCGGCGGGCCGGCGCTGCCGGGCTTGCCGGCCTGGCCGCGGTCGCGGTGCTGGTCGTGCTCGCCATTGTCCGACCGGCCGTGACGTTGCCGGTGTCCCTGTGGCTCGCCATGCCGTACGTGTTGGCGCTCGTTGCCCTCGCCGCCGAGGGCAAACGGCGGCACAAGGCACCGGAGGCGCTCGCCGTTCCTTATCTGCGAAGTGAGGTCTGACTTTGATCACCGACGTGCACACGCACTTCTGGACCCGGGAGCACCAGCGCTCTCCCTGGACGGACGGGCTGGGACGGGTCTCGAAGACGCTGGCCTCCGACGAGATCGACCTGGTCACGGTGGAGTCCTACCGCCGGGGCGTCGCGCCCGCCGAGCGGACGATCGTCTTCGGACTCCAGGCGCAGGCCTCCGGGATCATGGTCCCCAACGATGCCGTCGCCGCATTCGTACGAGAAGTCGGCGGCCAGACCGTCGGCTTCATGTCGGTCGATCCGACCCGTCACGACGCGGTCGACGAGGTGGAGCGCTGCCACGCGGAGCTTGGGCTGGTCGGCATCAAGATGGGGCCGATCTACCAGGGAACCTCGCCGCTGCACCCCATGACGATGCGGGTCTTCAAGACCGCGGAGCGGCTCGGCCTGCCCGTGATGATCCACCAAGGCGCGATCTTCGCGAACGCCGGCCGACTGCCCGACGCCAACCCGCTGCTGCTCGACGACGTGGCGTGCACCTTTCCCGACCTGCGGATCGTGGTCGCACACATGGGCCACCCATGGATCTACGAGACCGTCGTCGTGATGCGCCGGCACCCCAACGTCTTTGCCGACACATCCGCGATCGCGAGCCGTCCGACGGTGCTGGCGAACGCCTTCTCGGCCGCCAAGGAGTACGGCGTCCTGTCCAAGGTGCTCTTCGGTAGCGACTCGCCGATGGTGGCCGCGGACAGCGCCGCCGCCGCCCTCGAACGGGTCGTCGCGCGGATGCGGCAGATCGCGCACACGCCCATCACCGACGAGGAACTGCACGGGATCCTGCACCGCCCCTCGTTCGACCTGCTCGGCATCGAGGCACCCGCGGTGCCCCCGCCGAGCCTGCCGACCGAGCTGACCCGCACTGCCTGCTGACCGTCCCCACGGAGAGAGCCATGACGACGAACCAGACCACGAATCCGTCGGTGTTCCTGGACGCCACGGCCGTACTCGACGGCCCGCTCCCCGTCGAGATCTCGATGGAGCCGATCCTGCAAGGGGCGCCCTTCGCATACGAGAGAGTCCTGTACGACGCTGCCGGCGCATTCTTCGCCGTCTGGGCGTGCGACGCCGGTGTCTATCCCCGGGTGAAGGACAAGCGGGGCTCGTTCATGTACATCATTTCCGGCGAGGCCACCATCACGGACGAGGACGGCACCTCCCACGAGCTGACCGCCGGCAGCGTGATCGTGCTGCCGTACGGCTGGGTCGGCGCCTGGGACATCCGCGAGACCATCCGGAAGGTCTACCTGCACACGACCCCGGTGCCGCCGTACCGCGCGGGGGTGCAGCCGTCCGCCTTCCTGGCCGCGGCCGACGTGCTCGAGCGCGACCTGCAGCTCCCGGACCCGGCGGGAGGGGCCTCCTGGGCGCCGCCGGTCGCCGAGACCGTCGTGTTCGACGGACCCGACGGCCGGTGCGCCGTCCAGGAGCGCGGACCGGGGGTGTTCCGGCGAGCGGCGGCCGAGGGGGCCTCCTACCTGTACGTCATCTCCGGCGAGGCAACCGTCACCGATGCGGACGGCACCACGCACGAGCTGACCGCCGGCAGCGCCGTCGCCCTGCCCGACGGCTGGGCCGGCACCTGGGACATCCGCACCGCGATCCGCACAGTCCACGTCGACACCGCACCGATCGCCGACAAGTGATCATGACAGGAGAAACTGTGATCAACGACGACCCCTACGCAGCCGTGACCCCGGCACCGCCGCTGCGGGTGTTCAGCAACGACCTCGTCGACGGCACGGAAATGCCGCTGACCTACCGCGACCCGGACATCGGCGGCATCAACACCTCACCCCACCTGGCCTGGTCGGACTTCCCGGCCGAAACCAAGAGCTTCGCGATCACCTGCTACGACCCGGACGCCCCCACCGGGGTCGGTTTCATGCACTGGGCCGTCGCGAACATCCCCGCCTCCGTGACCTCGCTGCCCGCCGGCGCCGGCGCGCCGGACGGGCCGATGCCGGCGGGATCCCTCACCCTCCCCAACGACCTGCGGATGCGCCAGTACATCGGCCCCAACCCGCCGCCGGGCTCGGGCCGCCACCGCTACGTCTTCCTCGTCCACGCGGTCGACGTCCCCGCGCTCGAGATCGATCCCGAGCTGACCCCGGTCGTCCTGGGCTTCAACCTGCACTTTCACACGTTGGCGCGAGGGAGCATGACCGTGTGGGTGGACGCGGCGGAGTGACGGTGACGTGAACGCTCAGCAGCCATCTGTCCGTTTCGTGGAGGCACTGAAATGACAGGAACTCTCTCGGCCGGCCGCACCGGCCGCACCGGCCGCTCACGGCGTGCCGAGGTCGCGGGCGCTGGATTCGCCGGTCTCACCATGAGCATCGCGCTCGCCCGGCGTGGCTGGACCGTACGTCTGCACGAGCAGAACGACCAGGTGCGCGACTTCGGCGCCGGCATCCTGCTGTGGCGCAACGCGATGCTGGCCCTCGAAGTCATCGGAGTGGCTGGGACGATCCGGACGAACGGCGTGCGACCCGGCACCTACGACACCAACCTGAACGGCGAGTCGGTCTCCTCGGAGTTGGCCGGCTACCCCTACTGGGCGATAACCCGGCCGAAGCTGCACGCGCTGCTCGTCTCTGCTGCCCGTGCGGCCGGGGTCGAGATCGTCACCGATTCCCGGGCGGTCGGCGCCGACCCGGCGGGCGCCCTGCTCCTGGCGGACGGGAGCCGGCTGGCGGCCGACCTGGTGATCGGCGCCGACGGCGCCGGATCGGCGGTACGCAACTCGCTGGGCGAGTTCACCCAGGAACGCAAGAAGTACCAGGACGGCGTCTGCCGGGTCCTGATCCCGCGTCCGGCGGAGTTCCAGGGCCCCGAGTGGGACCGGGTCATCGACTTCTGGACCCTGGAGCCGGACCCGATGCGCATCCTGTTCATCCCCACCGGACCCGACACGATCTACATGGGCATGATGGCGACGACCACCAACGAACGCGCCTCGCGAATCCCGATCGACGTCGAGGTCTGGTCGAAGCGCTTCCCACACCTGGCCACGGCCGTGGAGTTGGCGGGCAAGGCCGAGGGGGGCCGGCACGACAGCTACCAGACCAACCGGGTGACGCCGTGGTCGACCGGTCGGGCGGTGCTCGTCGGGGATGCCGCCCACGCCATGTGTCCCGCACTCGGGCAGGGCGCCAGCGTCGGCATCGTCAACGCGGTCGAACTCGCCCACACCCTCGATCAGTACGACGAGATCGGCGAGGCGCTCGCAGTGTGGGAGGAGCGCGAGCGGGCCATGACCGACGCCGCCCAGGCCCGCAGCGCCTACATGGCCGAGACCCGCACGCTGGCCAAGGGCAACGGCTTCACCCCTGAGGTCATGGAGACGGCGAACTTCGTGCTTCCCGCGGTGACCCCCGAGATCGAGGCGGCCTACCCGGTGCCCGCGGTGAACCGGTCATGACGACCGGGCCGCACACGGTCGTCATCGGCGACGTCGAGATCACCCGAATCCAGGAGTACGCCGGCCCCAGCCCGGCGACCCCCGGCTTCCTGTTCCCCGAGAGCGACCCGGCGTACTGGCGGGACAACGCCGGATGGCTCGACCCCGACTTCTTCGACGCCGGTCGGGGACAGCTCCGCTCGGTGCTGCACACCTGGCTGATCCGCAGCCAGGGGGCGGTGATCCTGCTCGACACCGGCGCCGGCAACGGCAAGGAACGCCCGTACGCCCCGGTCTACGCCCACCACGACACCGCGTACCTGGCGAACCTGGCCGCGGCGGGGATCGCACCGGAGGACGTGGACATCGTCATCAACACCCACCTTCACGTCGACCACGTCGGGTGGAACACCCGCCTGGCGGGCCGCGGCTGGGTTCCCACCTTCCCGAACGCGCGCTACCTCATCACCCAGGAGGACTTCGAGTTCTGGGACCCGGTGAAGAACCCGCGCCCGCCGGCCGACGGCAACCAGAACGTCTTCGAGGACAGCGTCGTCCCGGTTCACCGCGCGGGACTCGTCGAGCTCTGGAGCGGCGAGCACCGGATCGATTCCGATCTCGTGTTGCAGGCCGCCCCCGGGCACACCCCCGGCTCCGCGGTGCTGCGGCTGGAGTCCGGGAACGCCGGCGCGCTCTTCGTCGGCGACATCATCCACTCACCCGTGCAGATAGCGAACCCGGACGTCAACAGCTGCTTCTGCGAAGACCCGACGCTGGCTCGGGCGTCCCGGCGCCGCCTCCTCGCCGAGGCCGCGGAGCGCTCGTTGCTGGTCTTTCCGGCCCACTTCGGCGGGCACTCCGCCTGTCACGTCGCCGCCGCCGACGACGTGTTCGTCATCCGCGACTGGGCCGACCTGGCCCGAATTTGAACCATCGCTCGGAAGGAACCCACCCCCGTGACTGACGACCTGTACGAGGCCGGCATGGCGATGCGCCGCCGGGTGCTCGGCGACGCCCACGTTGACGCGTCGCTGGCTGCCGCCACCGACTTCTCGATGGACCTGCAGGAGTACGTGACGAAGTACTGCTGGGGCGACATCTGGAACCGCCCCGGGCTCAGCCTGGAGGAGCGCAGCCTGATCAACCTCGCCATGATCACCGCCCTCAACCGGGGCCACGAGTTCAAGGCGCACGTCCGCGGTGCGCTGAACAACGGGGTCTCCCAGGAGAAGATCAAGGAGGTCCTCATGCAGACCGCCTTCTACTGTGGCGGCCCCGCCGCGTTGGAGAGTTTCCGCCTCGCAGCCGAGGTGTTCGCCGCCGTGGACGCCGAGTGACCGGGATGGGAATCGAGCACATCGGGTTCATCGGCCTCGGCAAGATGGGCCGACCGATGGCCGCACGACTGTACGAGGCGGGCTACCGACTCACGGTGGCCGACGCCGCACCGGACGTCGCCGAGGGATTCGTGACCGACCGCCCGAAGGCGGTTACCGCCCATACGGTCGACGCATACCGCGCGGTGGACGCGCTGATCCTGATGCTGCCGAACTCGGCGGTTGTCGAGTCGGTGCTCGAGGGCGACGCGGTCGCGGAAGTGCTGCGACCCGGCACTCTGGTCGTCGACATGAGCTCCTCCGAGCCGCTGCGCACCCGCGCGTTGGCGCAGCGGTTGGCCGCCCGGGGCCTGCGGATGCTCGACGCTCCCGTCTCCGGCGGGGTACGCGGCGCGGTCGCCGGAACGCTGGCGGTACTGGTCGGCGGTGAGGAGATCGATCTGGCCGAGGTGCGCCCGGCGCTGCAGCGTTTGGCCCGGACCGTCATCCCGGTCGGCCCCGTCGGGGCGGGGCACGCGGCGAAGGCCCTGAACAACCTGGTCTCGGCCACCACCATCTCGGTGACCGTGGAGGCGCTCCGGCTGGGGGAGCGGTTCGGCATCCCGCCGGAAACCATGACCGAGGTGCTCAACAGCTCTTCCGGGCGCTCGAACACCAGCGAGAACAAGGCCGCCCAGTTCATGATCAGCGGCAGCTACGACTCGGGGTTCGCGCTGCAGTTGATGGCCAAGGACGTCGGGATCGCCGTCGACCTGGCACGCGAACTCGGCCAGGCTACCGAGGTTGCCGACGGCGTGGCCCGACAGTGGCGGCGCGTCGCCGGGGAAGTCACGCCGCAGACCGACCACACCGCCATGTACGAGCTGATCGGCGGTGACCGGTGAACGCCCCGCTGTTGCACTGGATCGGGGGCGAGGCCGTCCCCCCGACCGCCGGGGGTTTCCGCTCCGGCACCAATCCGTCAACCGGCGGCGTGGGGGCACAGGTCGCGCAGGGCACGGCGGCCGATGTCGACCTCGCGGTGCGGGCGGCCCATGCCGCGGCGCCCGGGTGGCGTCGGATCGCGTCGCTGGAACGCGGCCGGATCCTGGCGGCCATCGGCCGGCGGCTGCTCGCGGACCTCGACGTGCTGGCCGAACTGGAGAGCCTCGACACCGGCAAGCCGCTCGCCCTCGCCACGGCCGAGATCCGCGGTGCCGCGGAGTACTTCGAGTTTTACGCGGCACTGGTGAACCTGCCGGCGGGCGACGTGCTCGACATCCGGCCCGACCTGCACGTTTACACGCTGCGCGAACCGTTCGGTGTGGTCGGGGTGATCACGCCCTGGAACCTGCCGCTCAACCAGGCGGCCCGGGCCTGCGCCCCGGCGCTCGCCGCCGGCAACACGATCGTCGCGAAGCCCGCGGAGAGCACCTCGCAAACGACCGTGGCGCTGGCACGGATCGCCAGCGAGGAAGGGCTGCCGCCGGGGGTACTCAACGTGGTGCTCGGCCGCGGCGACGAGGTCGGTACCGCGATCGTGCAGCACCCGCTGGTGCGCAAGGTGGCGTTCACCGGTTCGGTGCGGGTCGGGCAGGACATCGGACGGATCGCGGCGGACCGGATCCTCCCGCTGACTCTCGAACTCGGCGGCAAGTCGGCCAACATCGTGTTCGCCGGCGCCGATCTCGAATTTGCCGCCGCCGAGGCCGTTCGAGCCTTCACGACCAACGCGGGTCAGGTCTGCTCCTCCGGAACCCGGCTTCTGGTCGAGCGGTCGGTCCAGGAGCGGTTTGTCGCCGCGCTGGTGGCGGCCACCCGGCGGCTGCGCCCCGGCCAGGACGTGGGTCCGATGATCACCCGAGGCCAGTACGACACCGTGCAGCGGTACTTTGCGATCGCCGCCGAGGAGGGGGCCCGAGCCGAGCTGGGTGGTGGCGTGGTCACCGATCCCGAGCTCGACGGCGGCTTCTACGTCGAGCCCACGATCTACTCCGGCGTCACCAACGAGATGCGGATCGCCCGGGAGGAGGTCTTCGGGCCGGTCCTGGTGGTCATCCCGTTCGACACCGAGCAGGAGGCCATCGATCTTGCCAACGACTCGGAATTCGGCCTGGTCGGGGGAGTCTTCACCGAGGACATCTCCCGTGCCTTCCGGGTCGCCGAATCGATCGAAGCGGGGCAGGTCTACATCAACTCATGGTCGACCCAATCCGTCCAGATGCCGTTCGGCGGGCACAAGCAGAGCGGCTACGGGCGGGAGAAGGGGATCGAGGCGCTGCACCACTACTCGCATGTCAAGAGCATCAGCGTGCGGCTGGCTCCCCGCCGCTGAGGTCGGCACGCCTGCGCAGCGGCGGTGCCACGCCGGAACTGCTGGAATACCAGCACGGCCGGCCCGGTGGCACAGAGGTATGACCACCACCCTCTCTATTGGTATGGCAGAACTCTCAGGAGGTTGCAGGATGACGAGCATGCTCCGGACCGCCTCGTCGGTCGAGGCCGACATCAGGCTCGCGGAGAAGATGTTCATCGACGGCGAGTGGGTGGCGGCCGTCAGCGGTCAGACGCTGCCGGTCTATGACCCTGCCGACGGCAGCGTGGTCGTCGAGGTGCCCGCCGGCGGCGCGAGCGACGTCGACCGGGCGGTCGCGGCTGCTCGCGCGGCCTTCGCGCCGGGCGGCTCGTGGCGGTCGCTCACCCCACAGGCCCGCGGCAGGCTGATCTGGCGGCTGGCCGACCTGATCGAGGAGAACGCCGAGCGGCTCGCCGTGCTCGACTCGATCGACAGCGGAAAGCCGATCAACGAGATGCGGTACTTCGACATTCCGTTCTCGGTGGACGTACTGCGCTACTACGCCGGCTGGACCACAAAGATCACCGGCGAGACGATTCCGATCTCCTACCCGGCCAGCCACGGCGGGAGGTTCCACGCCTACACCCTCAAAGAGCCGGTGGGCGTGGTCGCCGCGATCGTGCCGTGGAACCTGCCGCTGCTCATGGCCATCAAGAAACTCGCGCCCGCCCTCGCCACCGGCTGCACCGTCGTGCTCAAGCCGGCCGAGCAGACCCCGCTCTCCATCGCGCTGCTCGCGCAGCTCACAGCCGAGGCCGGTATCCCGGCCGGCGTGGTGAACTACGTGACCGGGCTCGGTGAGACCGCCGGCGCGGCCCTCGTCGAGCACGCCGGCGTGGACAAGGTGACCTTCACCGGCTCGGTACCCACCGGCAAGGCGATCGTGCGAGCCGCCACCGGCAACCTCAAGCGCGTCTCACTCGAACTGGGCGGAAAATCGCCCAACATCGTCTTCGACGACGCCGACCTCGACGCCGTGATCGCCGGCGCGGCCGCCGCCGCCTTTGCCACCCAGGGTGAGAGCTGCATCGCCGGCTCCCGCCTCTATGTGCAGCGCGGCGTCTTCGACGAGGTCGTCCAGCGGCTCGCGAAGCACGCCGCCTCGATCACGCTCGGCCGAGGTACCGACCCCGCCACCCAGATGGGGCCCTTGATCTCGGCCGAGCACCGCGACAAGGTCCTCGGGTACGTCGAGATCGGCGTCGGCGAGGGCGCCGAGGTGGTCACGGGTGGCCGCGCGCCGCAGGGCGAGGCCTACGCCGGCGGCTACTTCGTCGAGCCGACCGTTATCGTCAACGCCCGCCCGGACTCGCGGATCATGCATGAGGAGATCTTCGGCCCGGTGGTCTCGGTCGTACCGTTCGACACCGAGGAGGAGGTGCTGGTGCTGGCCAACAACACCCGCTTCGGCCTCGGCGCCGGCGTGTGGACCCGGGACGTGTCGCGGGCGCACCGGATGGCCGCCGAGATCGAGTCCGGCCAGGTGTGGGTCAACTGCTACCAGGCGGCCGACTCGGCGCTCCCGTTCGGTGGGACCAAGGAGTCCGGCTGGGGCCGGGAGACCTGCCGGGAGTCGCTGGGGGAGTATCTCGAGACCAAGACAGTCGTGGTGTCCCTGTGAGTGCCTCCCGCGTCGGCTACGACTACATCGTGATCGGAGCTGGTACGGCCGGTTGTGTGCTCGCCGCCCGGCTCAGCGAGGACCCGGCGGTCCGGGTCCTGCTGATCGAGGCGGGCCGGGCCGATCCCAGCGAACGGATCACCACAACGTCCACCTGGCCGGCGCTGCAGCGGACGGACGTGGACTGGGCCTTCCAGACCGTCCCGCAAACCGGCACCGGCAAGGTCCACGACATCCCGCGCGGACGTACCGTCGGCGGCACCGGCAGCATCAACGCGATGGCCTTCCTGCGCGGCGACCGTCGCGATTTCGACACCTGGGCGTATCTCGGCTGTACGGGATGGGATTACCCCTCCGTGCTGCCGTACTTCAAGCGGTCCGAGACATCCGCCCACGGCGACCCGGCGTACCGGGGGCAGACCGGTCCGCTCCGCCCGGCACCGGCCGCGCAGCTGCACCCGCTGTCTCAGGCATACCTGGCCGCCGCGGCCCAGGCCGGCCACCCGGTCGTCGACGATCTGAACGGCCCCGAGCTGCGCGGCGCCAGCAGCCACGACCTGCTCATCGTCGACGGGCGGCGGCAGAGCACCGCGACGGCGTACCTCGAGCCGGCGCTCGGCCGGGCGAACCTCGACCTGGTGACCGGGGCGTTCGTGGAGCGGGTGGTCATCGACGGCGACCGGTGCCTCGGTGTCGACGTGGTCGCCGACGGTGAGCGGCGGCACTACGCGGCAGAGATCGACACCATCCTCTGTGCTGGCGCCATCGGGACCCCACACCTCCTGCTCACCTCGGGGGTCGGCCCCGTTCAGGTCCTGGAGCGCGTCGGCGTCAAGGTGCTCCACGACCTGCCGGGCGTGGGACAGAGCCTCCAAGACCACATCATCCTGGCCGGCCTCACCGTCGAGGCCGGCCGCCCGCTCCCGCCCCGCAGTGGCAATCTCGGCGAGACGACGCTGCTGCTGGACAGTGAACCGGGGCGGGCGTCGATCGACCTGCAGATCGTGTTCATCCACGTCCCCTTTACCAACCCCTGGCAGTCGGCGCCCGAGCATGGCTACACCTTCGGCATCGGGCACATGCGTCCCGCCAGCCGAGGGGTGCTGGAACTGGCCAGCCCCGACCCGGCGGTGCCGCCCCGCATCGACTTCCGCTATCTCGACGAGCCCGCCGACACTCGGGCCCTGGTATCCGGTGTCCGGCACGCCCTGCAGCTCAGCGAGATGCCGGCCTTCGACGGCTGGAAGGCGAGACCGCACCCGCTCCTGGCCGCCGATGACGCCACGGTCACGGCGTTCGTTCGAGAGGCGGTGCAGTCCTACGGACATGCGGCCGGCTCGTGCCGGATGGGCGTGGACTCGCTTGCGGTCGTGGATCCGCAGCTCCGGGTGAAGGGGTTGTCCGGACTGCGGATCGCCGACGCCTCGGTCATGCCGACCATCGTGTCGACGAACACCAACGCGGCGACGGTGATGATCGCCGAGAAGGCCGCAGACCTCGCGCAGGGGGTCACCGCCGCGGTCTGACCTGCCGGATACAGGCCGCGCCCCCGGGGCCTGTATCCGCTGGACGACGGGTTGTCCGCCTGGGGACCGGCCGTTACGCGTCGGCCGTGTCTGAGTTGCCGACGTGCACGTTACCGATGGCGTCCATTCGGCCCCAGCGTCCAGGGATGTCAAGCAGTTCGATGCGACCGAACCTGGCGGGCAGCGCCGGATCCACTATCAGGTCATCTTCATACGGCTCGAGGCCGAGCATGGTCCGCAGCAGCAGGAACGGCGTTCCGGTGGACCCGGCCTGTGGGCTGGACGCGGTGGGGTATTGGACGGGGTAGCGGGTGAGGTGTCGGGGGTATCCGGCGAAGGCTTCGGGTAGTCGGCCGTCGAAGTAGTCGGCGGCGTCG